>JBKHFQ010000049.1:0-7852 GCA_046540135.1 Halobacteriales archaeon | reverse complement strand
ACGACTCCGGGCCGGTCCTGGATCCCCTGGGCGGCTACTTCGTACACGCCGACTCGCCCACGGACACGGAGGTCGAGGCCGCCGGCGTCGCGGCGACCGGCCGTCTCACGAGCGTCGACGAGGTGCGGCGGTTCCTTCCGCCCGGCGGTTCACGTATAGTGGAGTAAGCACCGACGCGGGCTTAGGCTTATTACGCACCCTGCCATAGGCGTCGCATGGTCGCGTCGCTTCCCGAACAGCTACTTCTCGGACTCTATCTCGGCATCCTGACGGGAATCCTACCTGGCGTCGTCGCGTGGACGCTCGGATTCGTCTTCAAGTACTTCACCCGCGTCACTATCCCCGCGCTCTGTGTCATGGCTGTCGCGGTCGCTCTCGCGGGCGTCCAAGGCGGCTTGCTTGGTCTACTCGATGTTGAAGGGGTTACGCAGATCGTCGCAGTACTCGTCGTCATGATGATAGCGATGTACTGCCACAGCCGCGGCGACCGAATGGGTGCGGAGTTTCCCCACCGTGTCACGCTTCAAGGTCTCAGAGACAGGACTCTTTCGGCGGATGTCGTCAAACGCGTCGGAAGGTTCGGACATGTGCGTCTGGAGGTTGACAGGGTGGTCGAGATGGAAGGATACGCACCCGTCAGCCAAGAGACGAAACGACGAATAGAGAAGGGGGACTGGACTTTTCCGGCTCATCTCTCGGTCGCCGAACTCGAAAGCCGTCTCGCCGCGGATCTCGTAGACGAGTTCGACCTGTCGGATGTATCGGTCTCCGTAGACGAGGACGGTCGGGCGCGCGTCGTCGCCGCTCCGCCGGTCGGCGGTCTGTCGAAACGCGTTCCAAGCGGAAAACGCTCCGTTTCGTTCGACGTTCTCGTACCGTCGGGTGTCGCACTCGGCGACGAGGCAGAGGTGGACCTCGGCGATACGACTGTCCGGGGAACGGTCGTCAGCGTCCGGTCGGGGAAGAAGAACGAGGGGACGGACAGGACACATCCTTCCGATGTTCCGCCGGACGAGACGCCCGCTATCCGTTCTGCACCTACGGCGACGGGTGGCGAGGGACGAATCACGGTCTCCTTCGGACGGTCGGAAGCCGACGCCGTTCTCTCAAACGACCCACAACGCGTTCTCGTGCGGTCGCGTGGTAGCAGACGCGAGTACGAACTGGTATCGCTCCTCCGTTCGGCAGGCAAGGTCTTTGAGAAGGTGGAGGTTTCCTCGGTCGAGGACGACGCCACGGTAGGCGGAATCGACGTGCGTGGAACGTATGGCGTGGTGGTTCTCGGCATCCGGCACGACGGTTCGCGGACGGTAGCGCCACGCGGCGATGAGCCTGTGAAGAGAGGCGACACCCTTTTTGTGGTTGGGGAGGGTTCCGATATCAAGTCACTCAGGGGGCGTCTTAGTTGACGGCGGTCGACGTGGCACCGACGACGGCGGTCGCCACGGTAATGAGCCTGACGGTCGTGTCGGCGGTATTCGCCGTCGTCGTCGCGTTTCTACACCGCCTCTACTCGCGCCAACCGTCCCCCGTCGCACTCAACGCCCTCGCAGGTCTGGGCGCGGTCGCCTTCTGGCTGAACACCGCCGGCGCGCTCGCAAGCTACACGACGACAGGGGCAAGTCTCGTCTCCCCCGACGCCGTCGTTGTCAACCTCGTCTCGCTCGGCGCGTCCGCCGGCGCATCCGTATACGCCGGTCGTCTCGGCGACCGCGTCGGTATCCGACTCACCAACCTGCCCGAATACGACGGCGATGTCGGGCGTCTTGTCCGTTCGGCGGGAAGGAACGTCACCGTCCGTGTTCCGGAAGCAGACGAGATACGCGACATCGACGGCTACGACCCCGTCGCGGACGAGACGAAAGCGGAGGTTGCCGGGAAAGAGTACGTCTTCCCGCGTGGTCTGACCGTCGAGGAGCTCCGGTCGCGCCTCGTCAACCGCCTCAAACAGTCGGGTGACATCGGCTACGTGGACATCGAACTCGACGAGCACGGAAACGTCGAACATATCGGTCTCGGCAGGAACGTCTCGGGTCTGGGTCCGACACTCGCGCCCGGAACGTGCGCGGTCGCGGTACGCGCCGACCCTGCGTACGCGTCGAGCCCGGGCGACACAGTCCGCCTGTACGTGGGGCGAGAGGACGGTGTCGAACGCGTAGCCGACGGCGAGCTACGCGGTGCTGTCGAAGATGTCGTCACCGTCGCCCTCGACCGCCGTGACGCGCGTTCTCTCGACCCCGACACTACCTACAGGCTCGCCACGCTTCCCTCGGAGAAGCTTCCCGAACGCGAGTTCGCCGCTATGCTCCGTTCGGCGGACGAGACGGTCGCGGTCGTCGAGGTTGGCGAGGGTAGCGGTCTCGTAGGCAAACGTCTCGACTCGTTGGGCGTTTCTGTCGTCGCCGTCGAGACCGAAGGCGAGGTTGTCGCAGTCCCCGACAAGACGCGGACCATCGAACCGGGCGACGTTCTGTACGCCGTGGGTCGACCCGACGAACTCAGGCGTCTCGACGGCGGCGTCTGATAGCGGCGGTACGTTTTTTATCCGGAAACTCGAATGGCGTTCTATGAGAGGTAGAAGAAACAGCGACAACGATGAGGACGGACCCAAGGGCGCGCGCGGCGTCAACCAGAACGCGGTCTACTTCGAGTGCGAGGTCTGCGGACACCGTTTTCAGGACGAGCCAAACAAGGACTTCCATATGTGTCCTCAGTGTGGCGAGGACGAAGACGTAACGAGAATCTGACCGTGTCGGTCCGTCACGGTTTTAGCGGGCGCGCCCGAAGTAACGCCGAATGCGCATAGGAACTGCGGAGGCTCGTCGCGGCGGCGTAGCGAAGGGGTACGTCGACCTCGTCTCGTTCCCGACCGGCGGCACCGAAAAAGCGCCGGTCATGGTAGCACGCGGCGACGAAGAAGGTCCGACTCTCTGGCTGACAGCGAACGTCCACGGAAACGAGGTTGCTGGCATACCCGTCGTTCACAGAACCGTCACCGAGGAGCTCGCCGAGCGTATCCGTGGTACTGTTGTCGGCGTCGTGACGCTCAACCCAAGCGGTCTGCGTAGCGCCGAGCGAACGTCGCACTACGACGCACGCGACCCAAACAGGCTGTTTCCGGACTTCCGCGGCGAGCGCGCGACAGGCTCGACACAGGAACTCATCAACCGCAGAATCTTCGGACATATAGAACGCACAGCGGATGCACTCATAGACCTACACTGTTCGAACGTGGGTAGCGTTCCTTTCTCCATACTTGACCGTCTCCTAATCGGCGAGGGCGAACGCGCCGACGATCTCCGCTCGCTCGTCAAGACACGCGACGCAATAGCCGACGCATTCGGCTTCACCCCCATACACGGCTCCAGCGTCGAGCGCACAGTCGAGGAGGAACTCCACCGATCTCTGTCGGGTGCGTGTATGAACGCCGCGCGCGTCCCGGCGTTCACCGCCGAACTCGGCTCGGACTACATCGTCGAAAGAGACGTGGTCGAGGGCGCGGTCGTCGGAGTCCGAAACGTAATGCGTGAACTCGGTATGCTCGACAGCGAACACGAGGAGGTCCCCCACGTCACCGAGGTACCCGACGAGTTTCCCGTACGCCGCACCAGCCTGTCTTCGCCCGTTTCAGGTCTCCTCCGCAAACGCATCGAACCCGGTTATATCGTCCGCGAGGGCGAAGCCGTTGCCGAGATAACCGACTCGTTCGGCGAGACGAAGCACGTCGTCGAGGCTCCCCGTGACGGCTGGGTTACGTCGTTCCAGCTCGGAATGGGGGTTGAGGAAGGCTCGCTCGTCTGTTACTACGCCGAACGCGCCGAGGACGACGACCTCGTAGAGACGTACGGATGACGCTCGAAGACGACGCCGCGACCTTCCTCGAAGCCGCCGACGAACTCGCCGGTCTGTCGAAACGCGAGCTTCAGAAACGCGTCTTCCGTCTCAAACGAGAACTCAGCGCGCGTTACGAGTTCTCGGTCGAGGGCTTTGAGGACGACTACGAGGCACGTCTCGTCCACGAAAACGGCGAGACGGAGGCGCGGTTTACCGTCGACCGCAGGCGGGACGACACCGAGATAAACGCTTTCGTTCTCATTGAGGGCGAAGTCGTCGTCAACGAGGTACGGCGTCTCTAAGATTCGAGAACCACCGCGCGACGCGTCAGAGACCTGTGGACGCGGTCCTCGAAACGGTCAACGACGACGAATCCCACGTCGCGCGCCGTCTCGGCGAGCCAGCGGTCGGAGACTGCGACGACGCGCCCGCCGGAGCGCACGACGCTTCCGAGTTCGTCCAGAACGCCGCGCGCGACCGACTCCGGCGACTCGCCCTCGACGTGCGATGCGCGTCCGTAGGGCAGGTCGGTGACGGCGCAGTCGACCGACGAATCACCGAGGGGTAGGGAACGCGCGTCGCCCACGTAGAGGCGCGACTCCGCATCGACACCGTCTCCTCCGCAGAACTCGCGCAGGTTGACGCGCGCGCCCTCAACCATCTCACGCGACGCGTCACCGCCGGCGGGTCGTCCGCCGACGAGCGCGCATTCGACGAGGACGCCGCCCGTGCCGCACATCGGGTCGAGGAGCGTCGCGCCGCCGTAGCCGCCGGCGATGTTCGACAGGGCGCGCGCGAGCATCGGCGACATGCTCCCCGGCTTGAAGAAAGGCTTCTCGGTCGGCGCGCGCCCCTCGAACCCTTCTGTCTCGCATACGTGCAAGCCTAAGATGACGCGCCCCTCGGAGACGACTAGACGCACCACATCGTCGGGTTCGTCGAGGTCGACGGGCGCGCGCTCCGCGAAGACCTCGCCCACACGCCGCTCCAGTTCGGTCGATGAAGGACCGTCGCCGTGGACGCGCGCGCGAACGGCGAACGAACCATCGAAAGAAACGTCAAGTTCGCGTGCCGCCTCAACCGCGGCTTCGACGGTCGCATCCGCCTCGCCGAGGTAACGCGAAACGCGGTGCGACGCCGCAAGACGACACGTCAAATCAGGTTCGCGCACGAGGGCGTATCCACGCCCCTCGGAGACGAGTTCGCCGACTGCATCCGCCTCCGTAACCGCGAGCGCGTGATTAGACTCCTTGAGTTCGAATAGGTACACGCGCGGAGATGACGACGAGCTTTAATGAACTTTTATATACTCTTATATATACAATTTAAGTAGACATGAGCGAAGCCCAAGACCCCAAGGATACGATAGAGATAGAGAACGTCGTCGCCTCGACAGCCATAGGTCAGGAACTCGACCTCGAAAAGGTGACGTTGGACATGGAAGGTGCCGACTATGACCCGGAGCAGTTCCCCGGTCTTGTCTACCGCACGGAGGAACCCAAGACCGCGGCGCTCATCTTCCGGTCGGGGAAGATAGTCTGTACGGGCGCTAAGAGTCCTGAGGATGTCGACAAAGGTCTCAAGATAGTCTTCGGTAAGCTCCGCGACCTGGGTATCGAGGTCGACGAGTCGCCCGAAATCAAGGTTCAGAACATCGTCGCGAGCGCCGACCTC
Source organism: Halobacteriales archaeon (assembly GCA_046540135.1). GTDB lineage: Archaea > Halobacteriota > Halobacteria > Halobacteriales > Halorutilaceae > Halorutilus. The sequence continues at coordinate 2,344 of JBKHFQ010000049.1, read as the reverse complement.
GGCTACGACCTCAACCTCAACGCCATCGCCATCGGTCTGGGTCTCGAAAACATCGAGTACGAACCCGAGCAGTTCCCCGGTCTCGTCTACCGTCTCGATGACCCTGAGGTCGTCGTCCTTCTGTTCGGGAGCGGGAAGCTCGTCGTCACGGGTGGCGAGCGCCCTGAGGACGCCGACGAAGCCGTCGACAAGATAGTCGCACAGCTCAAGGACCTCGACCTGCTCGGCTAATGGGAGCGACGAGCGGTATCGAGCACCGTTGGTCGGAGTACCTCGAAACGTACGTGCAGGTCGGTGTGGTGTCGGGTAGCGTCGTGAGTGTCCGTTTCGTCAACGAACCCGGCGAGGAGAGCGACGAGCGCGCGGAGGGTCAGGGTAGCGACGCGCTCCGCGCCGTCTTCGCGTACCTGAACGGCGAGGTAGAGACGACGCCCGACGTTCCTTACGCGCTCACCGTGTCGGGTGTCGAACGAAAGGCGCTCGAACGTACGCGCGATGTCCCATACGGTACGACGACGACCTACGCCGAGTTCGCGGCGAGGGTCGGCGAAGGAGACGACGAGGGGGTGGCGCGCGTCCGCGACGCTCTGCACGACAACCCCGTTCCTATCGTCCTACCGTCGCACCGTGTGGTCGCGGAGGACAGCGTCGGGGGATTTGCGGGACCGCGACGCGTCAAGGAGCGTCTTCTCGCCCTCGAAGAGTAGCGGCATTCTTTTACACCGCCCTTGGTTGTAGTACGTATGTCGCTCAACGACAGCACGCTGATACGTCTCGTTCTGATACTCGTGGTCATCTGGCTCGCGCTCAACGTTCTCGGCGAGGTGCTCAACCTCCTCGCCAACTCCGTCATAGCCGCCGGAGTCGCGCTTCTTCTGATTCTCTGGTACCTCGACTATATCTGAGTCAGTAGTCGTCGGCATCGAGGTCGCGTAGCCGTCTCACGCCGTCGACCTCGTCGACGACCTCCTCGACGGCGTCGGGGACGAGTTCGCGCCAGTCGCCGCCGTCGCGCATGCGCTCACGTATGACGCGCCCTGAGAACCTGTCGCGCTCGAACAGGACGCTTTCGCGCACCTCGACGCCGTCCTCCTCGAACAGACGCACGATGAGCGGGTTGTTGGAGTAGACAGCCTCGAACGGCGGGCACATCGAACGGACGTGGGTGGTCCAGACGGCGTTGCGGTTGAGGTCCTCGATGGGGATGGCGTAGACGGTTGTCTCACGGTCTTCGAGAGCCTTCGTAATCATGCTGACGCGCTCGCCCGCCGTGAACGGGTTACGGAGAGTGTGCGACTTCTGCGCGCTACCTATCGCAACGACGACCTCGTCGACATCGTCGTCTTCCGCGATATCGTCGACGACCTTCTCGTGTCCCTTGTGGTACGGCTGGAAACGTCCGACGTAGAGTCCGCGCATACCGTCGGTTCGTCGCGCCGCGGATTAAGGTTGGTGTTCGTCGGTGCGTGTCAGAGAACTGACATTCTTTCTCGGCAGAAAGAACTTAACTTAGGCGGAGCAAGACGGTGTATGCGCAGACGCGAGTTCGTCGCGGCGGTTGCGGTTGTAGGTTCTGGGTGCCTGAGCGGTCCGGATGAGACAGACGGAAACTCAACCGACGGTAACACAACGGACGGCACGGACAGTACGACGGACGGAAACACCTCTACGAACGGAGAAAACGCCGACGAAGGGATGAGCCGCGAGGAGGCGGTCGAAGGTATCAACAGAAGCTTCGTCCGTCTCGAATCCGGCTTAGCTTTCTCGGCGTTTCCACCGGGGACTTCGAGTGAGCAACTGCATATGTATCACGGATTTCTTGAGCGAGAGAGCAACGATAGCCCGCCAAAGCTACGCGTGGTGGTCGAGAACGACGAGGATGAGACTGTCACCGTAGACGCCGACGAGGTCGTTCCGTACGGCAGAACGCCTTCGGCGACGTACGACGGTTCGACGCTCTACCTCGCGCCCGTCGAGAGCCACGAGCGCGTAGACGAAGTGCCTGAGGTCGAACGCCGCAACGGTCTGTGGCGTGTTGAGGAGGGCAAGGACTGGCGACCTTCGGAGTTCACCGTCGATGACGGTGGAATCTACGTTGGCGAGTACGCGCCGGTCGTCGAGCGAGATGACGAACTACACGAGGGAGTCTATCTGTTCGGCGAGAGCAGAAGCGAACTCACGGTCTTCGTATGGAATATCGAAAGCCCCGGTCCCGAGGGAGGGTCGCAGTTCGCGGGCGAGGGATTTTCCGATTTACCCGGTCACGACGAGACACGATGGTACCACGAAGCCGACGAATCGACCCCGCCGCGACGGCGAGAGCGGATGTATTCACGAGTGGTAA
>JBKHFQ010000048.1:0-8366 GCA_046540135.1 Halobacteriales archaeon | reverse complement strand
GGAAGCGGCGAGAGCGTGAGCGGAAACCCGTACAGATGGCAGCTATACAAGCTCGTTGACGGTGACTGGTACGAGCTACCGTTGGGTGCTGTCCCTATACCGCTCGCGCACTATCCCCCTGGATACAGGTACCCCGAGACGTACCATCTGTTCCACGGCGAACCCAAGGAAAGGGACGAAGGGAACGTGGAGGGATATCTCGGCGGCGGAACATATGCCTGCGCCGCGCCGATAAGTCGTGACGACGAGACACACGCCGCTGTCTTCGAACTCGACGCACCGCCGCTCAATCTCCAAACGCCGAACGACGCGGAGGTAGAACGCCAAGAAGAACGGACGGTAGTCACCTCCGATGAACTTGACCTTGAAGGGGGAGCGGTCGTCAGACGTGTCGAGGAATACAACGAACAGGAAGCGCGCCGCGTTATACCGGAACAGGTGTACCGGTCAGGGTACGCATTCCTCCGCTACTCGTTGCCGTTTTTCGACGAGGACACCGACGAGATAGCTGTGGAGGGGGTAGATACCATCAGGTTAAACGACGGAAACGCGGTCATCGTATATGAGGGTCAGGCTTACGAGGCGACCAAACTCGACGCCTGAACTCCCATTTACTCGCTATCCGTGCCGTGGCAGAAAGTATATGAGTCTTCCCGGCGTAAATGTGGTACGAGAAAACCTTTTGTGAGCAAAAAATGAGCGACGACCACGACGAGAACAAAGACGCTCAGGACAACGGGAAGACGCCTGGGCGCGAACCGAGAGATGCCCCCGAAGAAGCCGACGCCAACGGCGACCGTGACAAGGTCGCGGAAGCTGAGGCTGTCGACGAAGAGGCAGACGGGTCGCAGGATGAAGGTACCGAACTCCTTGACGACCCCGAAGACGACGAACTCGGCGGTCTCGACATAGAGACGACCGCCGGCATCGACGTACCCGACAACCTCATAGACCAGGTAATCGGACAGGAGCACGCCGTCGACATCGTGCGCAAGGCGGCGAAGCAGAAGCGCCACGTAATGATGATAGGTTCGCCGGGTACGGGTAAGTCGATGCTGGCGAAGGCGATGGCGGAGATGCTCCCGCGCGAACAGCTCGAAGATACTCTTGTCTACCACAACCCCGACGACGGCAACCATCCCAAGGTTCGCACGGTACCTGCAGGCAAGGGTAAGGAGATAGTCAACTCGCACAAGGAGGAGGTTCAGAAGCGCGACCAGATGCGGACCATACTGATGTGGATAATCATCATCGGTATCGTCGCTTACTCGTTCCTCGTCCGCAGGTTCCTCCTCGGAATTATCGCCGCCGGCGTTATATTCATCGCCTTCCGTTACCTCAAGAACGACTCGGACGCGATGGTTCCGAACCTCCTCGTCGACAACTCCGACAAGGAGACCGCCCCGTTCCGTGACGCCACCGGTGCGCATGCGGGAGCTCTCCTCGGCGACGTGCGCCACGACCCGTTCCAGTCGGGCGGTTTAGGTACGCCGTCGCACGACCGTGTAGAGGCGGGTGCGATACACGAGGCGCACCGCGGCGTGCTGTTCATCGACGAGATAAACACGCTCGACATACGCAACCAGCAGAGCCTGATGACGGCGATACAGGAGGGCAAGTACTCCATCACGGGACAGAGCGAGCGCTCGTCGGGCGCGATGGTCCAGACCGAGGACGTGCCGTGCGACTTCGTTATGGTCGCGGCGGGGAACATGGACGCGATGGAGAACATGCATCCGGCGCTCCGTTCGCGTATCAAGGGCTACGGCTACGAGGTCAACATGAAGGACACCATCGAGGACACCCCCGAGGTGCGCAGGAAGTACGCGCGTTTCGTCGCCCAAGAGGTCGACAAGGACGGCAACATACCCCACTTCGACCGCGACGCAGTCGCCGAGATAATCAAGGAGGCGCAACGCCGCGCGGGGCGCAAAGACCACCTGACGCTCAAGCTACGCGACCTCGGCGGTCTGGTGCGCGTCGCGGGCGACATCGCCGACGACGAAGGTGCCGACCTCGCGACGAAGGACCATGTCCTACAGGCGAAGGACCGCGCGCGCTCCATTGAGCAACAGCTTATGGACCGCCATATCGAGCGCAAGCAGGACTACGATATGACGGTCAACCAGGGTGGCATGGTCGGACGCGTAAACGGACTCGCCGTCATGGGCGAGGACTCCGGGCGCGTCCTGCCCATCATGGCTGAGGTTACGGAGGGCAAAGGAGAGGTCATAGCGACGGGCAAGCTACAGGAAATCGCCGAGGAGTCGGTCGACAACGTCAGCGCCATCATCAAGAAGTTCACCGGAAAGGATGTCGGCGAGATAGATATCCACATCCAGTACGTCCAGACGCACGAGGGCGTCGAGGGAGACTCGGCAAGCATCACGATGGCGACGGCTATAATCAGCGCGCTCGAAGACGTGCAGGTCGACCAGAGCGTCGCCATGACGGGTTCGCTTTCGGTCCGCGGCGACGTACTCCCCGTCGGAGGCGTGACGTACAAGATAGAGGCGGCGGCGAAGGCAGGCATGAAGAAGGTCATCATCCCCGCGGTCAACGAACAGGACGTTATGATAGAGGACGAGTACAAGGACCGGATAGAGATAATCCCGGTGCGGCATATCTCCGAGGTCCTAGACCACGCGCTCGTCGAACGCGACGGAAAGAAGGGCGTCCTCGACAAGATAAAGAACCTTGCGAGCGAGTTCGACGTTGACACGCCGGCGGGTCAGGGACAGCCGAGTCCGCAGTAAGGCGCGGACGTTCTATTTTCGCTCTTCGAGACGGTCGAGAAGACGGTCAAATACGAGCATCGCAACCTCGTTGGAGAAACGTTCGACGGTTTCACCGTCGCCCGTATCGACGGTGGCTTCGATGTTGTCGCCGTCGCCCGTCGGGTCACGCAGACGGCAGGTCGCCCCTTCGCGCTCAATCTCGTCGGTGTGTTCTTCGACGAGGTGGCTGTGCAGGGACATACGCGAAGCCGAGACATCGCAGTAAGGGCAGTCCATTAAGGGGATGCGAGTTCCTCAAGGTAGGCGGGCGCTTCCTCGCTCAGCGCGTACGTCAGCGCGAGACGGACGACTGCGTCACGGTCGTACTCGGGAGGTTCGGGCGCGCCGAGAGCATCGCGCAACGCCTCACCGACCGCGTCTATCTCGCCCGTATCCTGAAGGGCTAGCAAGAGCGCGCTCAGACCGGGGTCGTCGGCGGAGAAAGAGCGCGGGTCAACGCCGGCGTCCGTCCTTTCGGCGCGTCCGGCGAGGGTATCGGCGAACCCCTCCGACGGCGTCGGTCCCGCCACCGTTTCTTTGTCCCCGGTGTCTTCGGCATCCATCTCGGCGTTCTCCTCGGTCACCTCCGTCGTTTCTTTCCCGTCCGTCTCCTCATCCCCGTCGGTCGCGTCCGCCGAGATACGGTCCGCTCCACGCGTCTGCTCTCTGAGTTCGTCGATCTCGTCGTCGGTCATAGACGTTCAAGAAGTTCCTCGGCGTTGTCCATAAACGCTTCGCGTGCGCGACGCGCCGTCCCGGTCGACGCGGAAGAAGCAAACAACGTCTCGCCCCGGTTCGCGGCGTTCCTCACCGCCTGACTCCGCGGAACCTGCGCGGGCGCGACGACATCAGGGTACTCGTCCTCGTACTCCTCCGTGAACTCCTCCGAAAGACGTGTCCGGGAGTCGGTCTTGTTCAGAATGAGCATCGACAGCGACAGGTCAACGTCGAACGACTCTGAGATACGTCCAACGTCGTCGCGCAACCTCCCCGCCTGACGTGCCTCGAAAGGTCCCGCTTCGACGGGCACGACGACGTTTCGCGCCGCCCAGAGACCGTTGTAGCTGACGTTGTTGGTCGAACCCGGTAGGTCGAAGAAGACGAAGTCGTAGTCGAGGGGTTCGATGTACTCGTTCACGAACTCGTCAAGGCGCGAGTACCTGCGCTCCGTCTCCTCTATGTCGTTGAGTTCGGTGTCCAAGCCGTCGAGTCCCGGATGAGCCGGAATCAGGTCGGGTCCCTCTCCCGTCTCGAATACCATGTTGCCAACCGCCTCCTCATCACCGAGCTTCCCTGCGATACGCCCCCACTGCTCGCGGAAGACCGTCGATATGTTGGGCCAATCATCTTCCTCCTCAATACGCTCGCGGTACTCGTCCCAGACGCCGAAGTTCTTGGCGAGGTCCGCCTGCTTCCCAGCGAGGTCAACGAGGAGAACGTCACGTCCGAGTTGGTCGAGCGCGACGCCGAGATGCGCCACCGTCGTCGTCTTGCCCGTTCCGCCCTTGTCGAGGAACGTCGCCGCGCGTTTGGTTTCGCTCATGAGGTAGCGTCGCGCCGCTCGCGTATAAAGCCTGACGGAAATTCGAGGTTTTATATGCACGACGTACCAACGACGACCACGAATGTCAAGCAGACAGGTTTCAAAGTCGGGACGCGGCAAGGACTGGTACAGTATACTCGCGTCTCAGGAGTTCGACCGCGCGGAACTCGGTGAGACGCCCGCCGACGAACCCGAGACGTTGCACGGACGTACAGTAGAGACAACGCTCGGCGAGATTACCGACGACTTCTCCGAGAACAACACCAAGGTGAAGTTTCAGGTAGATGAGGTCGGAAAGGACGCCGTCTACACGCGTTTCACCGGACACGCACTTGCGCGCGACTACGTCCGTTCGCTCGTCCGCCGCGGAACGTCGAAGATAGGCGACGTAATCACCGTGCGCACAACCGACGACTACCGTGTCCAGCTACAGCCCGTTGCGTTCACGGCAAAGAAGGCTGACGACTCGCAGGAGAAAAGCATCCGCAGGCGCATGAACGCGATGGTCAACGAGAAGGGCGCCGACCTCACATTCGAGGAGCTCGTCGACACGGTTGTTGAGGGGCGTCTTTCGAGCGCAGTCTACAACGAAGCCAAGGAGATCTACCCGGTCCGACGCGTCGAGATTCAGAAGAGCAAGGTCGTCGCCACCCCCGAAGAGGTTCACGAAGAGGAAGAGGTCGAAGCTTAGAGCAACCGGTTAGTTTCAGTCATCTAACTCATCGTTCTCGCTTATATCCACGGTTCCGTCCTCGACACGTTCTATCTCCCATCTACCGTTGCCGCTTATTTCACTTCCGGAGACGGTTTCCCATCTACCTTCCGCCGATGACCCGTCTTCAGCGTACTCGCCCTCGAACGTGAAGTCGATGCCTGTGAGACCGAACGCGTTGACCGAACCGGTGCCGCTCGTTTCGCCCGTCTCAGGGTCCACCTCGCCTTCGAGGTATCCCTCCTCAACACGGTCACCCTCGGCGGTAGCGACCACCCTACCCGTATCGAAGTTGACCTCGGCGCGTATCTCGCCCTCTATCGGAACACCCGTTGGACCTCCGGTGCCGGAGAACTCGCCGACGTAGCCGACCGTGTCGTTACCCTCTATGGAAGGAGGTTCGAACTGACCCTCCGGGGTCGCACCTATGGCGCTGAGGGCAACGCTCGTCGTGGTCTGAGGATAGACGAGGTAAGCCCCCGAAACCGCCACGAGCGAGAGAACCATGAGAGCTATGACGGTCTTCTTCAGCCCCCCCTTGGTGACGAAGTCGAAGATGGCTTCGAATACGGTAGCGAATATGCCAGCCATTACCGGCTGTAGACACGGCTATCAATTAAGCTTTTCCCGAAAACCCGTTACTAAATAGAATACCCCCGTCGTGGGACGGCTTTTCTAACCGAAAAGCTCGCCGAGACCTTCGGAAGCGTCTTCCTCGGCTTCCTCCTCGTCAACCTCTTCTACGTCGTCGTCTGCTTCCTCTTCATCAGCCTCTTCCTCAGCTCCCTCGTCGGCTTCCGCGCCGCCAGCAGGCGCTCCACCAGCACCGCCTGCGCCCCCTGCGGGTGCGACGGCGGCTTGTTCGACGGCTTCGTCTATGTCGACGTCTTCGAGCGCGGCGGCGAGAGCCTTGACGCGGCTCTCGTCCACGTCGACGCCCGCGGCTTCAAGTACGTCGGTTACGCTGTCTTCGGTAATCTCCTCTCCGGCGTTGTGCAGTGTGAGTGCGGCGTATAGGTACTCCATGTGTTTTCCTTGTTTCGTTGTGTCTTGTCTGTGTTAAACAGTTTCCGGTTTTCTCAGAACAGGTTGCCCATGCCCTCGGAGACATCCTCGTCGTCCGCCTCTCCGCCTTCGGGTTCGTCGGCTTCCTGTCCGTCCTCTTCCTCGTCGGCTTCCTCGGACGTCTCGTCGTCTTCCGCCTCGGTCTCATCGGTCTCCGGTTCGGGTGCTTCGACGCCCTTGAGTTCGTCAGGGAGCGCGTCGTCGTCAAGGTTGGCGGCGAGTGCGCGAACGTCGGAGTCCGCCTCGGCAAGGAGTCTGTCGAGTACGTCGGGTTCGTAGACGCCAGCCTCGATACCGACGGCGAGCGCGTCGCGGTAAGCCTTCGAGACCAGCGCGTCGCGCGTCGTCTCGTTGACCACGCCCGCGTTGACACCAAGGTTGAACGCACCCCCGGCGGCGGATTCGAGGTCGGCGCGGTACTCGTCAAGGTCGATGTCGAGGGTGTCGGGTTCGAGCACAGTTCCCTCGTCCTTCTCAACGAGGGCGCGAAGGTCGAGTCCGACCTCTAGAGGTTCGATGTCGAGCTTCGAGAGCGCCTCGGCGATTTCGGGTGTGGCTTCGTCGCCCTCTTCGAGTACGACGCTATCTTCGACGACCTTTATCGAGCCGTCCTCGATGCGCGCGCTGATGCCCGCCTGCTGTAGGTCGCCGACGACGGGTCCGGGGTCGAATCCCGTGTCGCCTTCGGGGACGACTACCTCGCTCGTCGCTGTCTGTCCCGCGCTGATGGGTGCGGAACTCTTGCCCTCCTCTATCTTCTGGTAGAGGGAGAAAGGGTTGTCGTCGGTCAGGAGTAGACCCGTCTGTCCCTCGACGTACTCGGAGAGGTCCGCCAGACCTTTCTCGTCGAGGGCACGACGCATCAAGGTGTTGCGTCCGACACGTATCTTCGCGGAGCCGTGTAGGTTGCGCCTCAACTGCTGGAACTGCTTCGACGCGATTCCCTCGACGTTGACGACGCCGACCGCGTCGTGTTCGTCGATGAGACTCTCGAACTCGTCTATCTCCTCGCGTTTCCACTCCGGTATCTCCTCTGTGAGTTGCGGCGTCATGCTACCTCCATTGCGGGACCCATCGTTGTCTTGACGTATACCGAGTCGAGGTTGAGTTCGCCCTTTTCGAGGTCAGCGGTGAGGCGACGCAGAACAGCCTCGATGTTGTCGGCGAGCGCGTCTGACCCCATCTCCTCCGTACCGACCGTCGTGTGGAAAGTGCGTCGGTCGCCCGAACGGAGAGCGACCGTACCCTTGAGACGCTGAACCTCGTCAACGACATCGTCGTCCGGCTGTATAGGCGACGGCATCTTGCCGCGCGGACCGAGTATCGTACCGAGATACCTACCGATGTCCTGCATGTAGTCGGTCTCGGCTATGAAGAACGACATCTCGTCAGCGAGGTCCTTCGCCTCGTCCTCGTTGTCGGCGAGGTCTTCGAGTTCATCGGGACGTATGATACGGTCGGCGACATCCTCGGCGCGGACCGCGGTTTCTCCGTCGGCGATAACGGCGACGCGCGTATCCTGTCCCGTACCCTCGGGGAGGACGAGTTCCATGTCGACGCGGTTGTCGGGCTGACTCAGGTCGAGGTCTCGCAGGTTGATAGCGAGGTCGACCGTCTCCGTGAAGTTCCTCTCCTGGCGTTCGGAGAGGGCTTTCTCTACTGCTTCCTGTGTATCCATTAACTAACACCCCGTAGTGCGGCGTTCCGCCTTCTACGGACTTACCGGGGAGAGTCGGGGGACGGACAAAAACCCACCGAAAGCCGGTGGCGTCGCCGAAGGTTATATGTATCGACCGTTCCTACCCTCCCGCATGAGATACCCTGCGTCGGAACAGGTAAGTAGCCACGAGTCGAGCTTCGAGGCGGCTCACTCGGAGGCGCGTAAGAAGGAGTTTACCGGGACCCTCGTCCTCGACGCAGTCGACGGCGAAGGCGTTGCCGTCTACCTCGACGGCTGGCTCGTCTACGCCAAGTTCCGGGGTGCCACCGAGGAGTGGGGACAGGAGGCTCTGGAGGCTATGAAGGACAGGTCTGGGGAGATAGAGCGCCATGCATCACGCCGGGACCCCGTGGAGATGTTCCGGACGTACATGAGCTACATAGGGCGCGAGGAGGGTCTCGTCTCCGTCCACCACACCGACAAGATAGAGGTGCCTAAACGAACCATACTCGTTACTCAAGGCGGCAACCTCGAAAAGACGGAGGTGCCACCCGGAACGCGTATCGGCTATTCGCCGGACGAGAGGCTGACGCGTAACTTCTTAGAGGA
>JBKHFQ010000047.1:0-8385 GCA_046540135.1 Halobacteriales archaeon | reverse complement strand
ACACGGAACGCGTCGAAGTCGCGGACGAACGGCGACATGAAGTCACGGGCGCGCATCTCGTTGACGACGACGCCCTCGCACAGCGGGTTGAGAGCGGGAGTCATGACGACCGACGCGTCCCCGTACGGTCCGTGGAGGAAGCACGCCTGCTTCTGACCCTCTATCTCAACGGTTGGATGGTCGTGTCCGACGACGTACAGGGACGCGTCGGGGAGGTCCGCGGGGACGGTATCGCCGTGTACGAAGACGGCGTCGCCTTCCTCGTACCACGCGTGCGTCTCCACAACCGCGCTGAGGTCTGTGTCGTGGTTGCCCTCGACGAAGACAGGTTGGGCGCTGTCCGCCTCAACGACGCGTTTGAGACGGCGGACCGTCTCGCCCGCGTCTCCTATGCCGCCGAAGGAGTGCTGTACGTCGCCGTCGAAGACAAGCGTCGAAGGCTCGAACCGGGTGAGAACGTCGCGCACCGCTTCTTCGAGCGCAGTCTCCTCGTCGAAGGGTAGCGCCGTGCCGTCGCGCCTCGCCGCATCGGCGAGTCCGACGTGCAGGTCGCTGACGGAAGCAATGTCTTCTTCGGGTAAGTATACGGCACCCGCGCCGAACCGTAGGTCATCGAATCTACCCGCGTCAGAGTCCTCCGTCATACGATTCTGTTCTCGATACCGAGGAGTTCGAGAACCTCGTCAAGTAGCTCGGTGAGTTCGGGGAGGAAACGTATGACCGCGAGCAGTATGGCGACGAGAACGACGACGCTCAATCCCTGTGAGATGACCTTATCAGCCCAGAAGAAGCTTGCGTAGCCCTCGTACTTGCCGGTTATCGAGACTACCGTACCCTCGGCGTACGGGAACCACTGGTAGCCGTAGGCGGTCGCTATGAAAACGTTTCGCGCGAGGTTGAGCGCATAGATGACAGGGACCGAGACGGCGAACGCCATCGCCTTACGGCGGAACGGCGCGTCGATAACAGATATGAGACCGGCGAAGATAGCCATGCTACCGATGCCTGTGCAGGCGAGTATTATGTGGGTCCGGTACTCCTCGCCCGTCGCAGGGTTGGTGACGGCGAAGATGTTACGGACGCCGTCAGCCGCGATTAGTTCGGCGTTGACGCCGAGGAGTGTGAGGATACGGTTCGTCTGTGCCGCCGTGTGTTCGATAAGCGCGGTGTTGAGCGTCCCGACGAGACCGAACGGGAGATAGATAAGCCCCATCGCGGCTACCGCCTGACTTAGCTTCAGGACGGTGTCACGCTCCTCGGTGACGAGACGGTAGCCGACGTAGACTGAGAGCGGTAGGGCGACGACGGCGAGCATTATCTTTATCCAGCTGTTGGTTCCGAGGTAGATGGGTATACGTGCGAACCAGAAAGCGCCGAAGAAAACCCAGCCAGCCGCGGACAGGACGTACGCGCGGTCGTCGTAGACCGCTCCGAGGAGGAACAAGCCGATAGCGGTCCACAACAGCAACGTTATCGGTTCCATCGGTCGCGTGTACGGGGTTGGCGGTGAAAAGCTTACCGCTCATATGCGCGGTGCGAGAACGGTCTCGCCCGCGCGGACCCGGTCGCCTTCCTCGACGTGGAGGTCCTCGCGGGTGTACGACTCCGGGAAGACAACGTCTGCGCGTGAACCGAACGCGATGACGCCGAGACGTTCGCCGCGTTTGACGGTGTCGTCCTCGTCAACGTACGTCGTCACGCGGCGTGCGAACGCCCCGGCTATCTGTACGACGGTAAAGCCATCGAGGCGCGTCTCGGCGCGTTCGTTGCGGTCGCTGTCCTTCGAGAAAGCCGGGCGGTGCGCTCCGTCGTGGTGGACGACAGACGAGACGGTTCCGCCGACAGGGACGCGGTTCACGTGGACATCGTGGAGGTTCATGAAGACGCCGACCCGGAGGCGTCCGTTCTCCTCGCGCACGACCGATACCTTGCCGTCGGCAGGGGAGACCACCCCGGGTCCGTCTGGTTCGCGTTCGGGGTCGCGGAAGAAGACGGCGACAAGTAAGGGGAGAGCGACAGCGACCGAGAAAGCGGCGGACGAGTGGATGGAGGCAACTGCGGGCACTATACATGCCGCCGCCGTCCATTTGACGCCGACGCGCGCTATCATCCTACGAGGTCCTCTTGGTCTACGACCTCGTGGCGTTCGCCATCCTCGTACCTGTAGACCTTTCCGTCCTTTTCGTCCTCGGTCGCCCTATGAGAACCGTCGCAGAAAGGGCGGTTGTCGGAGAGTCCGCAGAGACAGACGGCTATATCACCTTTCTCGTCGTCTATGTCGTCCTCGTCAAGTATGAGCGGTCCGTCAGCTTCGTGTTCCACGAGACGCGCCATGTTCCTACGTCCCCCGCGCGTCCACTTAGCCGTAACGTCCGCTCACGCGTAAAGGAGCTCAAGATACGAGTCGGTGACGGAGTCGTTGGGGTCGAGACCCAAACGTTCGAGAGTTCCGAAGACCGCCTCGCGCGCCTCCTCGGCGTCGTCGTCCTCGGTGCGTTCAACCTCAACCTCGACGAACTCGCCAAGCCGTTCAACATCGTCGAGCGTTACCGTCGTCCCGTCGAGCACATAGACGGCGCGGTGTTTCTCGACGGTACCGAACTTCTCGAATCCGAGCGACTCAAAGACGGCGTGCGTCGTTTCCGGGTCGCCAACCGCCGTCTCGTGTTCCTCACGCGTCTTTGTCTCCTCGTCCAGTTTGGGTCCTTTGTACGTCACGTAGGCGTCTCCGTTCTCGCGCCGGACGCGCAACGCCTCGTCGGTTTCGGCGAAGTCACGGTGCGGAGCGGTAAAGTACGTGTCGACCTGTGTCTTTTCAACGACGCGTTCCGCGCCAGCGGATTCGAGAGTTTCCTTAACCTCATCAAGCGGCGCGCGTACCTTGACCTCTACCTCTATCATGCACGGGAGTGCGGCGTCCGTCGATATACCTCCGACGGTTCGCGTCAGCGACGGGTCAGAGACGGCGTGCGAGAAGGGGGGCGACGCTTACCTCGCTCAACGCGGTTCCAAGAGTGTCGGTGGCGACGACACGTTCGACGCCCGCGGAGTAGAGACGCAGGACGGCGTTACGCGCGAAGACGGGATGGACGCATGCAACGTACACGGAACGGGCGCCGTTGTCGCGTAGGACGCCGACCGCCTCGCTCATCGTACCGCCGGTAGCTATCATGTCGTCAACGAGCACGGCGTCGCGTCCGTCGACGTCAAGTTGACGTGTCTCAACGCGTACCTCGTCTCCTGAAACACGCTCCTTGACGAGATGGTCGGCGTCCCCTCCGAGATGTTCGGAGAGGTTCGACGCGAGCGACCGCGCTCCCTCGTCGGGTGCGACGACGAGAGGGGAGTCTAAGTCAAGAGCCTCGGCGAGCGCGGAAGTTGCGTCAAGGTCGCGTCTGTCCGGGGCGTCGAACCAGTCTTCAAGGACGCTCTTTTCGTGTAGGTTGACCGTCGTGACCGAACCTACGTGCGGTAACGCCGAACCGAGTGCGCGCGCCGATACCGCCTCGCCGTCCTCGAACTCGTCGTCCTGACGCGAGTAGCCCATGTACGGCAGAACGAGGTCGATGTGCGCCGCGTCGCGTACGGCGTCAAGTATCTGCAAGAGTTCGACGTACGCGGCGTCGGTCGGCGTGCTCGCAACGACAGCAACGTTGTCGTCCGACGAGACACCGGGGACACGGACGAGGCGTTCGCCGTCGGGGAAGCTTTCGTACTCAACGCGGACGAGTTCGCGTCCCGTCTCGCGCGCCACTCGCGCCGCGAGAACCTGCGACGCCGAGCCTGCTACTATCATGTCGCGTGGTTAGCGCGTGCCGCTTATCGGTCTTTCGTCTCCACACGGACGACGACCTCGTCGCCCGACGACAGACCGAGCGCGTCCGCGCCGCTAGCTTCGCGCGCCGCGAGTTCGAGGTTTCCGTGGCTACCGACGAGGGCGAGGGGTTCACCGCGTCCCACGGAGGCGTACGTGCGCTCGAAGGATATGCGTCGTCCGTCGACTACGACAGCGTCGCCGTAGCCGACACGCGCGAGTACGTCATCGCCGCTCAGGTCCGTGACGGCGTTCCCAAAACGGTCGACGTAGACAACAGTCGCGCGCGCCTCGTAGCCGCCGTCGACGGATTCGAGCGTCGGCGGTTGGTCGTCGAGTTCCGTTGGTTCGACACGGTCGCCTGCGACGGCTTCGACACCCTTCGCCGCAACGAGCGCCGCCTGTGGAGCGAAGACGTCGCGCCCGTGGAAAGTGTGTGACTCAGGGTTGTCGTACGGCGCGTCGTAGAAACGCGCGTCGTCTCCGCCGAGTTCGCGCGCCGCGGGAACGAGGACGCCGTTGTCCGGACCGACGAGGTACTGACCGCCCGCTTCAACGACGAGCGAACGGCGTTCGGTACCCACGCCGGGGTCGACGACGACACAGTGTACCGTTCCGTCGGGGAAGTACGGCGCGACGTTGCGCAGTATGAACGCCGCGGCGCGTACGTCCTGCGGCGGCACCTCGTGATAGATATCGACTACTGGGACGCCGTGAGACGCGACGACGCCGCGCATAGCGGCGACGTAGAAGTCGTCGAAGTCGGTTAGGAGCGTGACGGGTGGCTTCATACGCAACCCTCACTCGCCGCAACGTATCCCTCTTGCGTTCCACAACCCTTTTGCGTCCGCCTGCGCTACCGTACAAAGCGGACTAGCCCGGGTGGTTAGGCGTCACCTCCACCGCAAACCGTCTTTAGCGGGGGCGAGAACGCCGGGAAGGCTCCCGACGGCGGGGAGGTCCGGGGAGCCGACGTCGAAGCCTCGTCCCACGAGGGCAGAGGTGGCGTGCGGGCGTCCGGAGGGGCGTCTTGCACGTCTTAGCGGCGGGCACCGGGTCAGGCGCGGAAGCGAGCATCCCACCCGTTGACATCTGTCGCCCGTGGGGTCGCGGGGCGGAGGAGGCTCCCCGGACAGCCTCCCTGTCCCGACGGAGCCGACCCGGTCGTCCGCGTTCCTTATCCGTTAGTATTTACGGTTAGCGCATGTATAGTAACTGATGAGAAAACCCGACGCCGAAACGTCTTTTGCGCCGGAAGACGCGGCGGAGATTCTGGAGAGTGACGATATCAACGGGTTCGGTGACGCGGCGCGCGAGAAAGCGCGGCACGTCTCTGGCGAACGCGTCTACCACGGAAGCCTGACGCCGCCCGGTGAGGTGAAGCACGACGGATACGTTGAGGTACGTCTCTCAGAACGCGACGATGTCAACGTCTCGGCGGTGGACGCCTTCGTAGGTGCGCCCGACGACACGTTCGGAGACTACCGCTCCGCCCGCGCACCGGTTGATGTCGCAGTCGTCTACGGAGACAATGCGGACGCCTTTGCAGAGCGTCTAGCCGAGGTGCGCGAACTGTCGGACGATGTCACCGTCCGCGCCGTGACGCTTGTACCCGACGGACGCACGACAGCATTCACCGACCTGAAGGCTGTTGCGGCGGCGCGCCTCTGTCTCGATGTCTTCGGCGTCCGCGTCGCGCGCGAGGAGGTCGGCGACAAGCTCGCGCAGACGGCGCTCGCGTACGGAGCCAACGACCTTGGGTTCGTAGACGAAGACGACGGTTTCGACGCAGAACTCACAGCACGCGAGGCAGGATTCGCGCCGGTTGACCGCGCCGAGGCAGGTGGTTACGGTGTCTGAGACGCGTGTCGGGCGCATCGACTTCGTGAACTCAGACCCCGTCTACCACGGAATTGAGACAGGTGAGGTTGACGCCGATATGCGTCTCGTCGAAGGCTTCCCAGCGGCGCTCAACGATATGCTTGCGCGCGGCGAAATCGACATTGCGCCTATTTCGAGCATCGAGTACGCGCGTAGGTCGGACGAATACTACCTCCTGCCTGACCTGTCAGTCTCTTCGCGCGCCGAGGTCGGTAGCGTATCGCTGTTCTCGTCCGTCCCCGCCGAGGAACTCGACGGTGCGACGGTTGCGCTCGCGTCGACGAGCGCGACGAGCGTCGTCCTCCTCAAGATACTCCTGAACGAGAGGTACGACGTCTCGCCGGAGTACATCGTACGCGAACCCGACGCAAGCGAAATGCTCGCCGAGGCGGACGCCGGACTCGTGATAGGCGACCACGCGCTTCTCGCGGCACGTGACGAGGATATCGACGTCCATGTCTACGACCTCGGACGCGAATGGCGCGACCACACGGGAGAACGTTTCGTGTACGCCGTCTGGGCTGTCCGCAACGACGTACAGCGCGACGACGCGCTCGCAGTTGCTGACGCGCTACAGGAGTCGAAGAAGGTTGGCTACAGCAACCTTGACGTTATCGCGTCCGAACTCGCCGAACGCATGGACCTCGACGCCGAGTACGCCGAAAGGTACCTGCGGATGCTTGACCACGACCTCACACCGGCGCACAGACGCGGACTTACCAAGTATTATGAGAAGGCGGAACGTATAGGCGAGATAGAGGAAGTACCGGAAATAACGGTGAAAGAATGAGCAAGACAGCGACGCGCGGAACGGCGGCGGAACGCGACCACGAGGACGTTCTGGACAAGGCGCTGAGAGGCGAACGTCTCACACGCGAGGACGGCGTCGCGTTACAGGACGCGCCGCTCACACGCCTCGGAGAGGTAGCCGACGAACTCCGCTCCCGACGCGCGGGCGACACGGTGACGTTCATCAAGGACCGCAACGTCAACTACACCAACGTCTGCGACACCTACTGCTCGTTCTGCGCCTTCTACCGCAAACCCGGACACGACGAGGGCTACGTCCTATCGCGCGACGAACTCTACGAGAAGATACAGGAGACCGTCGACGCGGGCGGCGTCCAGATACTGATGCAGGGCGGCGTCCACCCCGACCTTGACCTCGAATGGTTCGAGGAGATGTTACGCGACGTGAAGGACCGTTTCGACATACACATGCACGCCTTCTCGCCCGAGGAGATAAACGACCTCGCGCGGAAAGAGGACATGTCGTACCGCGAGGTACTCCACCGTCTTCGCGACGCCGGTCTCGACTCCATCCCCGGCGGAGGCGGCGAAATCCTTGCCGACCGCGTCCGCGACGAAATCTCGCCGTACAAGGTCACGACGCGCGAGTGGCTCGGAGTCATGCGTGCCGCACACGACCTCGGAATCTCGACGACAGCGACCATGATGTACGGTACGGTCGAGACGTGGGAGGAGCGCGTCGACCACCTCCTCCGCCTACGCGACCTACAGGACGAGACGGGCGGATTCATGGCTTTCATCTGCTGGGACTTCCAGCCCGGCGAGACGCCGCTCGCGCGCAAGACAGGTCCGAAGGGTCCGAGCGCGACCGACTACCTCCGTACGCTCGCGACGGCACGTATCATGCTCGACAACTTCGAGAACATGCAGTCGTCTTGGGTCACACAGGGCGCGAAGGTCGGTCAGATGGCGCTCGCGTACGGAGCAAACGACATGGGTAGCACGATGATGGAGGAGAACGTCGTCGCCGAGGCGGGCGCGGACTTCCGTATGACCGAGGACGAAATAGTCCGCGTAATCGAGGACGCCGGACGCCCGGCGGCGCTCCGCGACCAGCGGTACAACGTCCTGCGCGAGTACTGAGGTTTCTTGTACCGGCGCGACAAAGAGGACGTGTGAAGACGATAAAGGACGCAGTCCACGACCACATACGCGTCGACGGCTTCGCTCTCGACATCCTCGACACGCCGGAGATGCAGCGTCTGCGCCACGTACGGCAGTTAGGCACGGCTTACCTAGTCTATCCGAGCGCCAACCACACGCGTTTCGAACATTCGCTCGGCGTCTACCATCTCGCAGTGCAGGCACTCGACAATCTCGGCGTCGGTGGCGTCGAACGCGACGAGGTGCGCGCCGCGGCGTTGCTCCACGACGTTGGACACACACCGTTCTCTCACAACGTCGAGGACGTGATAGAGGACCACATCGGAAAGAGACACGACGAGGTCGACGGGATACTCGAAGGAAACGTCGCGCGCGTTCTGGAGGAGCGCGGTCTTTCAACCGACCGCGTTGCGGCGCTCATCCGCGGCGAGGGGCGTTACGGTCAGCTGGTTTCGGGCGAACTCGACGTTGACCGGATGGACTACCTCGTCCGCGACGCGCACCACACCGGCGTCCCTTACGGCACCATCGACAACCGCCGCCTCGTTCTTGAACTCGACTACGTCGACGGCGAACTCGTTCTTGGCGAAGGGAATGTCCAGACGGCGGAGGCGCTGTTGCTCGCGCGCGCCCTGATGCATCCTACGGTCTACAGCCACCACGTCGCACGTATCTCGAAGGCTATGCTGAAGCGCGCGACGGAACGCCTTATCGAATCGGACGTCGACGCCGAGCGCGTGCGCAGAATGGACGACCACGAACTTGTCGTGGCGTTG
>JBKHFQ010000046.1:0-8413 GCA_046540135.1 Halobacteriales archaeon | reverse complement strand
TGAACTCCATCTCTGCGTCGGGCGGGTTACGCTCGTACGCGACGCCGAATGTTCCGTCAACGACCTCGCGTGCGCGTTCCTCGCCGTCGGGACGCAGGAAGTACCAGTTGTCGGCGTCAACGTCAGCGCCGCGTTCGTCGCCGTACTCGCGTAGAACGTCGGCGGTGTCGTGTCCGGGGTCGAACGTCGTGGGGAGGAGCGCAATCTCGTCGCTGTATTCTTCCTCGACAGCGTCTACCTGCGCCTGAACGAGGTTGGCGGTGAGCGACAGACAGACATCCGTACACCGGGTGTAGATGAAGGTCATGAGGACGTGGCGGTCGCCGACGAAGCCGCGTGTCGATACATCGGTATCGGTGTCGCGCAGAGGCGCTTCGACGGTGGCTTCGGGCAGACGTTCGCCGTGTATCGGGCGCGGAAGGTCCGCCTGCGAAAGAGTCTCGTAGTTTTCGGGCGGCGAAAGAACCGTGTCGGCGTCGCCGCCGAGGCATCCGGTCGCGCCCACGAGGGCGGAAGCCGTGACCATCGAAAGGAACCTCCTTCTTTTCATCGTCCGGAATAGACGGTCCCGGCTAAAAAGACCTGCCTTCAACCGCGAGGTTCGAAAAAGCCTGCGCCCGCGTTCGCCGTCTACGTCAGCTGGTCGGTGCTGACCGTCTTGCTCTGTACGAAGTCGTTGAGGCGTCGCATCTCCTCGCTCTGGCTCTCGACAACCTCGACAACGTCGTCTATCTCGTCCGAGACCTCCGACGAACTTTCGGCGGTGTCCTCGACCCGGACGACGATTTCCTCCGCGATACGTGCCTGCTGGTCGGTGACCTCGCTTATCTCCGCCATGCTACTCGACGTTTCCTGCGCCGACTCGACGACCTCGTCCATCTCCTCGGTGACGTCGGACGACTTGTCGTCAACCTCGTTTATTTCGTCGCCTATCTCGCCGAGTGCTTCGGTCGCTTCCTCTATGTCGTCGACGACCTCGTCGGCGAGTCTGTCGGCGTCCTCTGAGCGTTTCTCAGCCTCCGCGGCGATTTCCTTTATCTGGTCCGAGATGTTACGTAGCTTCTCCCCTGCTTCGCCCGTGAGTTCGGTCGCCTCCGTGCTCGCACGCGTAGCGAGAACGTTCGTCTGGTCCGCGAACTCGTTCATGTTGTCGGTGATGTCGCTCATCCTGTCGAGCGAGTCGGCGAGCGCCTCTAACTTCTCCCGGTTCTCGGCGCGCGTCTCGTCGACGCCGTCGACCGCCTCGTCTATTTCGGCGACCATCTCGCGGACGCGTTCTGCGCTGTCTTCCATCTCGTCGCTCATCTTGTCGACCTCCTCTGCGCTACTCGCTATCTCCTCGACCGTCATACTCATGTCCGAAACCTCGTCGGCGACGTTCTCGGAGTTCTCGGTAGCCGTCTCGGCGAGGCTGTCAACTTCCTGTGACTTCTGAACGATGAGACGCGATAGCTTTTCGAGTTCGGATATCGCCTCCTCGACCTCGTCGGACATTGCTGTCATGTCCTGCGTGTACGAATGGATGTAGGTGTCCATGGCGACCTGCATATCGAGGTTGGTAATCTTCAGAAACGCCATTATCTTGTTGGCGATTTCCTCCGAGACCTCACGTATCTCGTCCTCCGACGACCCGGTAAGACTACTGACAAGACCGCCGCCGCTGTCCGCCTGTTCCTCTATGACGGACTCGACGATGCGCGGGAT
This sequence comes from Halobacteriales archaeon, assembly GCA_046540135.1. GTDB lineage: Archaea > Halobacteriota > Halobacteria > Halobacteriales > Halorutilaceae > Halorutilus. The sequence goes on along the minus strand of JBKHFQ010000046.1, from coordinate 6,709 downwards.
AATGATGTTGTTGTAATGCATGTACGTCCCGATGTAGTGCTTCGGCGGCATGTCGAGCATGTCGTGTATCTTACCGATACGCGCGCGGTCCTTGAAGTACGAGTTCCCGTAGATGCCCTCGGAGAGACGGACGAGATACTTCGTCTGCGTCCCCTTGAGCTCCTGAACGGAACGCGTCGACTTTTCGAGTATCTCCATCGTCCCCTCGTAAGACTGGAGATGCTCGTAGAACTCCTGCGCCGCCTCCTGCTGACAGTCCTCGAAAAGATCCCCCATCTCTTCGAGACGGCGGACATCGTCTTCGGTGAAGTCGATGAACTCCTTCCGCCACTCTATCTCCTCCCTGTCGAGACCAATTTCCTCAACGAGCTCTGCACCATCGACCTGCTCGGCAAGCTTTTCGCCCTCCGGCTCGTCGTCCCCGTTGCTGGCTTGCTCCATCGCGCTCATAACCTCGTCTATCTGTTCGGCGAGTTCATCGTCGTCAGCCAGTTCTTCTACGGTAACGTCGTCGTCTGCCATGGTGTACGTTCCACGTCGATGGGTTTTCTACGTTTGTACTACATGTTCAGGGGGTCGGTTTCGCGGTGCTGAAGATTGAGGTTCTGTCGCCGCCTTGTGGAAACAATCCGTTTTTCTATCCGGGAAGCATTTATGCGCGGCACGTTCATATTCGGCTACCTTAATGGGGGACAGATGAAACGAAAAGAGGACTTCAACAAAGACGACGCCGAAGGGGGCGTCGACGGACACAGGCTTCTAGTCGAGACTATTGACGGGTACGTCGACCGCACCGTTGACGACGAGACGGTGCGTGAGGCGTACGAGCGCGTCACGGACGGGTTCTTCTCGGTCGACCGCAACTGGCAACTCACCTACATCAACGAGAGAGCTGTAGAGATGCTCGACGCCAACGACGACGTAATCGGCGAACGTCTCTGGGACGTGTTTCCGGAGACCGAGGGGACGGTCTTCTACGAGAAGGCGCACGAGGCTGTCGAGGAACAGCGTCCCGTCTCCTTCGACGGGTACTACGAGTATCTCGAATCGTGGTACCACGTCAACGCTTACCCTTCCGAGGACGGTCTCTCCGTCTACTTCCGCGATGTGACAGAGGAGGTTGAGCGCGAGGAAGAACTCGAAAGGCACAGCCAGATAGTCGAGAGTTGTCGGGACGCCCTCTGGATGTTCACCGCCGACTTTGAGGACGTGCTCTTCGTCAACTCCGCGTACGAGGAGGTGGTGGGACAGCCCGCGGAAGCCCTTGACGAAGACCCGACCGCTTTCGTCGACGCCGCTCATCCCGATGACCGTGACCTTCTTTGTGAGAAGATGGAGCGCGCGAAGGACGAAGACGATGTCGACTTCGTGGTGCGGGGCAACCCGCGGGAAGGGTACGAACGCCATCTCTGGGTGCGTGGTCAGCCCGTCTACGAGGACGGCGAACTCGTCGCGGTTTCGGGTTTCACGCGGGACATAACCGAGCGCGTCGAGAGGGAACGCGAGGCGCGCGAGATGAAGGAGCGCCTCGACCTCGCCGTTGAGGTCGCTGACATAGGCGTCTGGGACTGGAACGTCCGTACGGGGGACCTCGACGTAAACGAGAGATGGAGCCGTCTAATCGGAAGGCGGAACGAAACCGAAGGCATGACCGTCGACGACTGGGAATCCCTCGTACACCCCGACGACATATCCGACGCGTGGAGGGATATAGAGGAACATCTCGACGGTGACACCGAAGGATACGACATAGAGTTCCGTATGCGCGACGGGGAAGACGGATGGCGGTGGATAAGGTCCGTCGGACGTGTCGTCGAGCGCGACGAGGACGGCGAACCCGAACGCGCCGTGGGCGTCCATATCGACATAGACGAAAGAAAGCGGAACGAGAAGGCGCTCGAAAGGCGTAACGAGTACCTCAGCGAGATACAGGACGCGACCCGGCGTATGATATCCGCGACCGAAGCCGACGAAGTCAGCGAAATACTCGTCGAATCCGCGTCTGAGGTTTTCGAGAACGCCGGGTTCTACGGATGGGACGACGGCGTACTCCGGAACGGGACCGAGGAGGTGGACAGCCGCGACGGCGGTCCGGCTTGGGAAGCCTTCTCGCGGGGCGAAATGGTCGTGACCGACGCGGATGAGGGCGACGAAGACACACACGGAAGCCGTGTCGACGCGCCTGTCGGCGACGAAGGCGTTCTGAGCGTGGAGGCTGAGTCGATGCCCATACGCGACTCCGTCATCTGCTTCCTCAACTCCGTAACCGCGAGCGCCGAGGCGTCGCTGGAGAGAATCGAGAAGGAGAGCGACCTTCACGGGGTCGCGGAGAAGCTCCGTGACAGAAACGACGAACTGCGCCGGCTGTCAGAGATAGACGAGGTCGTGCGTAGGCTCATCAAGAACGTCGTGGACGCCGACAGCCGTGACGAGATACGACGGACGGTATGCGAGCGTCTGCTTGAGGTCGAAGGCTGGGACTACGCGTGGTTCGCCGAGGAAGGTGACGACGGCATAGAGGCGACGTGCTGTAGCGACGAGGGGTTCACGGAAAGGCTCGTGGGGTCGCTTGACGGCTCACACGTTTCGAAGACACTCGAAGACGGCGAGGTACGCGTCGTCGACGATGTGGCGCGGTGCGATGTATCCGGCTGGCGAAGAACGGTTCTCGACAACGGCTACCTGTCTTCGGCGACGGTGCCGGTAAGTTACGGTAGCCGGCGTCTCGGCGTTCTCGAAGTCTACTCTTCCGAGACGGGTTCGTTCGAAGGCGGCTACACGGACGCGCTCGTCGACGCCGCGATGGTAGCGGGGTACGCTATCACGGCTGTGGAGCAGATGGACGCTCTGCTCTCAGGCGGATTCAACCGTCTTACCGTCAGAATAGACGGGAATGAGGTCGACTGCGTCTTCTCGCGCCTCGTCAAGGCACTTGACGCCGACTTCCGTGTAAACGGGGTTGCGTCTGGGGACGACGGAACACTCGTGTACTTCAGAACCGAAGCCGACGACGAGTCCCTGAGGTCCGTCGCCGAGGAGATGGGAGTGGAGCTGTCGGAGACTATGAACGGTTACAGCGCGACCGTGGAGGAGATGAGCGTCGTCGGACGAGCGAGAGAACTCGGCGGTCGCGTCTCGCGTTACGGTCCCTGTGGAAAGGACCTGGAGGTCGATGTCGACCTTCCGCGCGAGAGAGGCGCACGCGAACTACTCGACGCCGTCTCCGATGAGTATCCGAGCACCGAACTCATGGCGAAGAGGTCGGAAGACGGAAACGAATCCGATGGCGAACCTCTCGGCGACCTAACAGAGAGACAGCGCACCGTGCTTCGTTTGGCACACGAGAGCGGATTCTTCGAGACGCCGCGCGAGAAGACCGGTCAGGAGCTCGCCGACTCAATGGATATCACGGCGACGACGTTTCACCAGCATCTGCGTTCGGCTGAAAAGAAGCTGGTCGACGCCGTACTCGACGCTTAATAGTCAGGTTTGGCGCGCGCCGCATCTAATATCTCAGGGGGCAGAGTTAACGAGGAGCGACGGTAACCCAAGCGACGAGAAAACCATGGGGGAAGAAGCCGCGGCGGAAGGTTCGGAGGACGAGGAACTGCTCGACGAACTCCCGGACGGGGACGACGGCTGGGAGTATATACAGGAAGTCTCGGAGACCGAAGGCTCGGAGAACGGTACGGTTGAGAAAGACAACGGAGATACAGACGACGGAGATACACAGGGTGGGGACAAAGAAGGCGGAGGCGACAAAGGCGGAGACGGGGGTTCGGTCGAGAACCTCGAACGCGCCGTAAGGGACGGTGACGAACACGAGATAGGGCAAGCCTTCGCCGAAGCCGAGTTCGAAGTTACCAAAGGAGACGTTTCGGGCTTCGTTAGGAAGACTGAGGAGGACGTGACGAAGACGGCTTTCGTTCCCGGAAAAGGCTGGAGGAACGGGGACGGCTTCTTCTCCGAACTCGGCTGGGTGGAGGAAGGCGAACTGACCGCCGTGGGGGCTTCGGTACTCGCGTACGCGGGCGAGATAATCGACGACGCAGGGGACGACGCGGCGCTTGTAGGATACCTCAACAGCGTCGGCGTCGATGTCTTCCTACGCGAGGCGGTCCTCCACGGTCCCGACGACGAAGACGGTGACGGCGGGGTCATCAGGGGGTTCCTCGGCTAAGACGGTCCGTCAGATACGAGTACCCCCTCGTTCTACGAGGGTACGATGGAGAAGCCCGACAACCCGTACGTCGAGCCGCCCGTTGAGGTGGAGTTCGAAGACGCCGGGGCGCTGTCCGAGGAGGAGGCGCGCGAGCAGGTCGAAACGCTACGTGAGGCTGTCGAGTACCACGACCACCGCTACTACGTCGAGAACGACCCTGTTATCGCGGACAATACGTACGATGCCCTGTACGCGCGTCTCGAAGAACTCGAAGAAGAGTTCGGTCTCGGTGACGAGAACTCGCCGACAAGTCGCGTCGGTGGCGAACCCCTCGACGAACTCGAAACCCGTGAACACATCGTCGAGATGCTTAGCCTCGACTCCTCCGAGGACGAGGACGAGGTACGGGGGTTCGACGCGAACGTGCGTGAGGTCTGTGGCGACGTTGGCTACCACGTCGAACCCAAGTTCGACGGTCTTTCGGTCGAACTCGTCTACGAGGACGGAGAACTCGACGCGGCGGTCACACGCGGCGACGGCGTCGTGGGCGAGGACGTGACGGAGAACTTACGTACGGTGCGGTCCGTACCCCTCCGTCTGCGCGACGCACCCGACGAACTCGTCGTCCGCGGCGAGATACTCATTCCGAAGGACGGCTTTCAGGAGATGAACCGTCGACGTGTCGAACGCGGCGACAAGCCGTTTGCTAATCCGCGCAACGCCGCCGCGGGGACGGTGCGACGCCTTGACCCGTCTGTCGTCGCTGAGCGTCCGCTCAAGGTCTACGTCTACGACGTACTCAGTACGTCCGCGGGCGTTTCGTCGCAGACCGAGTCGGTGGAACTCGTCGAGTCGCTCGGCTTTCTCGTCGATGAGGACAGCAGTCTCGTGGACGACGCCGACGGATTCGTCGAGTACCGCGAAGAGATGCTCGAAAGACGCGACGAACTCGACTACGAGATAGACGGCGTGGTGGCGAAGGTCAACGACTTCGACGCCCGCCAAGAACTCGGCGAGACATCGGCGCATCCGCGCTGGGCTTTCGCGTACAAGTTCCCCGCCAAGACCGACGTGACGCGCGTGACGGGTATCACCGTCCAGGTGGGACGGACGGGGAAGCTAACGCCTGTCGCCCTTCTCGAACCCGTCGACGTTGACGGCGTCACCATCAGCCGCGCTTCGCTTCATAACCAGACACAGGCGCGCCAACTCGGCGTCTCGGAGGGGGCGCGCGTCGAAGTCGAACGCGCAGGCGACGTCATACCGCAGGTTAAGGAGGTGGTCGAGGACGGCGGGGACGGATTCACGGTTCCCGACACCTGTCCCGTCTGCGGCTCCGACGTTGTGCGCGAGGACGAACACCACTACTGCACCGGGGGAGCGGCATGCCCCGCACAGCTACGGGCGCGTCTCGAACACTTCGGTTCACGCGATGGGATGGAGATAGAGGGTCTAGGCGAAGAGGTCGCCGCGACCCTCGTCGATAGAGGTCTGGTTGAGGACCTACCCGACCTGTACGAACTCGGTGTGGAAGACCTGCGCTCGCTCGAAGGCTTCGGCGAGAGGTCGGCGCGCAAGCTCGTCAACGAGATAGATGATAGCAAGAGCACCGACCTCGTCTCTTTCCTGACCGCACTCGGCGTGCGTCACGTCGGCAGGGAACGCGCACGGAAGTTAGCCGACGCGTTCAGCCTAGACGAACTCCGTGAAGCCGACACCGAGGAACTCGTCCGTGTCGAGGACATCGGGGAAGAGGTTGCCGAGAGCGTCGCGGGCTTCTTCGGCGGCATAGGGGGCGAAACCGTCGACAGACTCCTCGGACACGGTGTTGAGCCTCGGCGAGAGGAGACGGGCGACGCCCTCGAAGGCACCAAGGTCGTCTTCACGGGAAGTATCGAGGGCTACACGCGGCGCGAACTCACCGACCTACTCGAACGAAACGGAGCCGACGTGACATCGTCGGTTAGCGGCGAGACCGACTACCTCGTCGTCGGCGAAAATCCGGGCGAGAACAAGCTCGAAGACGCACGCGAGCACGGCGTCGAGACGTTGGACGAGGACGGTTTCCGCGAACGTCTCCTCGGACGCCTCGGCTGACCCCAGAGGCTTTGTTGCCTCCGACGTTACGTGGACCGATGAGCCTCGACAGCCTGCGCGACCACGTCACGGAGAACCGACGCGGTATGTTGGTCGATATCGTCTTCGCGGTGGTCTGGGTTACGTTGGCGACGGTAATAGCCAACGCACTCCAAGCACCTGACTACGCGCGTTACATACTGATGCTCGCCGGAATCCCGGCGTACTACGCTCTGTTCATCAGTCTCGATGTCCTCGAACAACAGCAGGAGAACTGAAGCTACCTACTTCTCTTCGACATCGACCACGAAGACGGGTAGATGGGTGGTACGCAGGACGCGCTCGGCGACGCTTCCGAGAAGGGCGCGTCTCACCCCTCCGCGTCCGTGTGAACCCATCACAATTACGTCTATGCCGTTGTTTTCGGCGTACATTACGATGGCGTCGTGCGGCGACCCCGCCCTCACCTCC
>JBKHFQ010000045.1:0-8476 GCA_046540135.1 Halobacteriales archaeon | reverse complement strand
TCGGACGGACGTTCCACGCAGGAAGCCGTCTCGTAGGACGCCCCGGTGGGACACGCGAGGCGGTGCGTGAGACTTACGTCGACCTTCTGAGAGAGGAACCCGACACGCTCGTGGCAGAACGGCGTGGCGAGGAGAAGGCGCGCGAGGTGACGCGTCTGGCACGCGAACTCCCGCCCGACGAACTCAGCGAGCGTCTCAGCGAGGAGGGTATCAACCCCGGAACGACAGCGGACATCGTCGCGGGCGCGGTCTTCGTCGCGCTCCGCAGGGGGTGGCGCGTCTGAACGACCTACTCGACGCACGTATCACCGAGACGGTGGCGACGACGCGTGATGAGAACGGCGCACCCAACGCCGCGCCGATGGGGGTACGGTGCGAGGACAACGGCGTCTACGCACACCTCTGGGAAGACAGCACGACGCTCCGGAACGTACGTGCGACGAACGAGGTCGTCGTCAACTTCACACGCGACCCCGTCGTCTACGTCGAGTCGGCGCTCGGCGACGGTAGCGGCTTCGTCGTCGACGGACATCTACGCGACGCAGACGGATGGGTACGTTGCGACGCCGGGCGTGTCGAAGGAAACGACGTACGCGACGAGGTGACACGGTGGCGTCTCGACGAGCGCGAACGCCGCATTGAGGAACGCATCCTACCGACGCACAGCCGAGGGTTCGCGTCGGTGGTTGAGGCGACGGTTCACGCGACGCGGCTTGAGTTCAAGCCCGAACTACGCGAACTGTACGAGCACCACGTCGAAGTCGCCGAGAAATGCGGCGGGGAGCGCGAACGCGAAGCAACGGATAGGCTCCGGGAGTACGTTGAGAGGTAAGCTTTTTATCCGTCCATCGTTAATCCCACGCGATGGGACATTTCAGGGGGGTATTGACACTTCTCTTAACTCTGGTACTACTGCTTGGGCTGAGCGGAGGGGTTTCTGCCGACGAGGACCTGTCGTTGGGCGAACAGCTGTCTACGACTGTTTCGTCGGAGAAGGCGGAGGTTGACTCCAAGGTAGAGGAACGGGCGTTCGAAATCGCCCTCGAAAAAGGCGGGAGCGCGGTCGATAGACAGACAGAGAGCCTCAACGAGAGGTGGTCGGATGTCGAACAGGAGCGCGCCGAGTTGAACGAAAGCTTGGAGGAAGGCGAGATAGAAGAAGGTACGTACGCGGCGCGAGCGGCGGCACTAGAGGCACGCGAACGTGCCTTCGGTAGGACGATAGGAGGGGCTGACGAGAGCGCCGAGAAAGCGGGTATCGGCAGGTCGGTAGCCGAAGAGGTCGGAGCAAGCGAAGCCGTCCAAAGGTTCGGGGACGGTGTCGGTAAGGACGAGGAGGAAACCGGTAGGTCGGACACGGAGACAGGTCAAGGAGAACAGGCGGGGGACGGAGGGGCGAACGGAGGCGGTACGCCGGGCAACGCGGGCAAAGGACAGAGTGACAACGCGGAGAACGGCGAAAGGGACGGGCGCACGGACGTAGGTAGCGGTAACCAACAGAACGACACAGCCGACGATAACGGACAAGGAAGCCCCGACAACGAGAACGATAATGCGACCGGCACGCCTGAGACCGGACCGTCGGAGGACAATCCGGGAGAAGAGGGGGACGACGGGGGTAGCCCCGATGCCGGAGACAACGAGCCGAACAATAACAGCGGCGAAGGTGAAAGGTCAGACGCGGACGCCGACGATGAGCCGAGTAAGTCGGATAGCTCCGAAGGGGACGCGGAGTCAGGAGGTAGCCAGGGGGACGACAATACGGAAACCTCCGGCAAGAACGGCGGTAGTGACAGCGACGGGGGTAGCACCGGTGGTTCAAGCGAAGAGAGTGATAGCTCAACGAACGACGGCGATACGAACGATGACGCAGGCGGTGACGGAGCCCCGGACTCAGGCGGTTCGAATACGTCTGATTCGGAGACGGGCGGAAACTCCGGTGGCGGAGCTTCGCAATAAAAGACTCAGAAGCTTCGAGAAAGGTTGTAGCCATCTCCTAAACGGTAATACTGGGATAATAGGTGGATATACAAACGTTTCTCATCACAAACTTTTGTCCAATTTATCTTAACTACTGTGTCTATTGAAGTATATGGGGACTCTAACGAGAATCGGTGAAAGAGGATGAATAAGATAGCTGTAGTCGCGGTAGGCGTCGCAGTACTGTTGGGAGTCGGAGTCGCAACAGCTCAGGACGGTAACGTAACGGGAGACAACGCGGAGGCGAACGTCACCCTCTCATTCGGAGAGGAGATTTCGGTCCTCGTGTCCGCACAACAGACCGAGGTACGTAACACGGTCGAGAACGACGCGTTCGGGATAGCATTCGAGAGTAACGGCACGCAGGCGGTCGGGGAGCGCGCGGTGGCGCTTGAGGACCATCTTGAACAGCTGGAGGAAAGAAAACAAGAGTTGGAGAGACAGCGTGAGGCAGGCGAGGTATCCGAAGGACGTTACAGAGCCAAGATGGCAAAGCTGAGCTTTGAGGCGGAGGGTGTCAACAGCTCCGCTAACGTGACCTTGGAAAAGGCGAAAGGTCTCGAACGCGCAGGCGAACAGGGCGTTAACGTCGAGGGGATACGCCGCCTCAAGCAGAACGCATCCAACATGACGGGTCCGGAGGTAGCGGAGATAGCGCGAGGAATCGCGGGTAGACCGGGCGAGGCACCGGAGCGCGCGGGTCCGCCCGAAGGATTCGGTGGAAACCGGAGTGATGCAGGAGGACCTGACGGAGTGTCGGGGTCGCCGGGCGAGAATATGACAGATGGCAACGGCATGGCTGACGGCGCAGGAGACAACGATACCTCAAGTCGAGACGGAGAACAGGAGATAGGCGGCGAGACCGGTGGAGGAGACAACGTTACGGACGGAGATAGAGGCGGAGCGCCTGTTAGAGGTGCCCGATGAGAGGAAGGGTAATTGCGGTTGTAGGTGTAGCGCTCTGTCTCCTCGTAGCGGCTACGTCGGGAGCCGCGGTGGCGCAGACTGAGTCAGGCACCGACGTAGAGGTACAGGTAGACGAGAGCGGCGACGCGGTCTGGACGGTGACGACGACGCTCGAACTCGAAGGAGAGGACGAGCAACAAGCCTTCGACAACATGGACAACCAAGCCGCCGCAGAAAGGGCGGCGTCACGTTTCCAAGGCTTCGCGGAGCGCGCAGAGAACCAGACGGGACGTGAGATGTCGGTCGAACTCGTATCGGCGGATACGGAGCGCGAAGGAAACACCGGAACCGTGACCGTGGAGTTGGAATGGGCGGGATTCGGCACCTCCGACGGTGATACAGGCAACGTGACCGTCGACGATATATTCGAGGGAGGGCTTTCGCTCGAAGAAGGTATGACGGTTACGGTACGAGCACCCGACGGTTACGAGGTCGGTAACGAGGACGCCACCGGAGCGGAGGTTAATGAGTCGTATGTACGGTGGACCGGTCCGGTCGAGGTAGAGGAAGATGTCTCGTTTGTCTTCGAGAGCACAGGAACGGATGGTGAAGAAGGCGGCGAGGGGCTACCTGGTTTCACCGCCGTAGCCGCTCTCGTTGCGACCGCGATGGTCGCGTACAGGCTCAGGTAGAGTCATTCTCGTCTTCGTCGTCGGATAGCTGGATGATGTTTTCGCGCCCCATACGTAGCTTAGTTATCTCGCCTTCGTCTTCGAGACGCGAGGTCACCTGACTAACCTTCGCCTCGCTCCAGCCGGTGCGTTCGACGAAATGTTTCTGCTTCATACGTCCGTCCTCTGTGCCAACTATCCTCAGGACGCGTTCGGCGTCAGGGAGGTCCTCAAAGCTAGGTTCTGGCTCCGGTTCAGGCTCAGGTTGGGGTTCGCTCGGTTCGTCTACAGAGACGGGTTCGTGCGCACCCTCGGAGTCGGAGCGACGCCGGTAGAGAACCACGGCGGCGGCGGAAAGGACGAGGACGGTTACGGCGGGGTAGACGTAGAAAGGTACACCGTCGTCTTCTTCGGTACCGTCGGTGTCGTCGGTGCTGTCGGTTCCTTCGCCTCCGTCAGTCGTTCCGTTTCCGTCGGAACCGCCGTCTTCGCCCGGCGAAACGTCGACACGGGGTTCGTCCTCGTCGAAGTCGCGCGGTCCGTCCCACCTCACCTCACCGTCGGACGAGTCGGGCGTAGGGGATACGGAGTCTACGGAGTATCCGTCGGGGTAACTGATGACCAACGAGTCGGAGTCACCGAGAATGTATCCGGAGAGTACATCTCCTATCCGTAGACCGTCTTCGGATTCGGCGAATCCGGACCAGTCGAAGGTGTAGACGACGACACCGCGCTCGACGGGCAGGGGTTCAGAGCGGGTTTCGACGGAGAAGTTAGAGACCGCCATACTCCGCCCGGTCTGGTTTTCGGCTCTGTTCGCGAGTCCCTCGACGGAGTTGCGGAAGTTAGAGACTGCGGCGTCGGGTTCCGCCTCGACCTCGGCGGCGAACTCTTCGAAAGCCTGGGATTCTTCTTCGGTGTCAAGCCGCGTCCTGAGTTCGAGGGTAAAGACAGCGTCGCCGTCACCGTCGACCTCGACGCGCGTCAGGGTCTCGTCGGCGTCCACGTCTCCCGTCTGGAACAGTGTAGGTCCGATAGAGGCAGCGAGAAATACCGTCGTAAAGATGACGGCTACCGCGACGCAGAGTCTTCTCATCGTTCTTTCATGTAAGAGATAGGGTAAGAAACTTCCGGCAGAAGGCGGGAGAATATAGACCGAAACCGGTTTTTACGAAGTTCCGTGCTGAAAGCCACGCCCGGTGGAGGATGGTCTCGGAGTTCTCACGCCTCCCGACTGAAGCAGTTTAAGAAGTTTTAATAAGCGCCTTCACCGACTAACTGACGGATTTTGCGCCGAGGTACCCAAAAGTGACACAACCCGAAGTCAACATCGGACTCGTGGGACACGTCGACCACGGGAAGACGACGCTCGTACAGGCGTTGAGCGGCGAGTGGACCGACCAGCACAGCGAGGAGATGAAACGGGGTATCTCGATACGTCTCGGATACGCCGACACGACGTTCCGTCGGTGTCCGGGAGACCCGCCCGACTGTTACACCGTCGAGGAAGACTGTCCCGACGGTTCGGAAAGCGAGGAGGTGCGAAAGATTTCGTTCGTCGACGCACCGGGGCACGAGACGCTGATGGCGACGATGCTTTCGGGTGCGTCGCTCATGGACGGCGCGGTTCTCGTGATAAGCGCCGACGAACCGTGTCCGCAACCGCAGACAGAGGAGCATCTGATGGCGCTCGACATTATCGGCGTCGAGAACGTCGTGGTGGCACAGAACAAGCTGGACCTCGTGTCGCGCGACCGCGCGAAGGAGAGCTACGACGAGATACAGGAGTTCGTCAAAGGCACGGTCGCCGAGGACGTACCGATTGTTCCCTTGAGCGCACAGCAGGGGGTCAACGTAGACAGGCTCATAGAGGCGATAGAGGACGAGATACCGACGCCCGAACGCGACCCCGACGCCGACGCTCGTATGCACGTTGCGCGTTCGTTCGATGTAAACCGTCCCGGTACGCCTATCGACTCGATAAAGGGCGGCGTACTCGGCGGTTCGCTCGCCCGCGGCGTCCTACGCGTCGACGACGAGATCGAGGTCCTACCCGGAAGTGAGGTCAACGACGAGTACGAACCCATAGAGACGACGGTACGGTCGATAATGGCTGGCGACGACCAGGTTGACGAGGCGACGCCCGGCGGTCTGCTCGGCGTCGGAACCGGACTCGACCCGTCGCTCACGAAGGGCGACGCGCTCGCGGGTCAGGTCGCCGGAAAGCCCGGCACGCTCCCTCCCGTGCACGACGAGTTCACCGTAGGCGTCGACCTACTTGACCGCGTCGTCGGCGGAGACGGCGACGAGGTCGAGGACATCTCGACCGGCGAACCGCTGATGCTGTCGGTTGGTACGGCGACGACCGTCGGAAGCGTAACGAGCGCCCGCGAAGGCGAGTGCGAGGTTCGTCTAAAACGCCCCGTCTGCGCCGAGGAAGGAAGCAAGATGGCGATAAACCGCCGCGTCGGTTCGCGGTGGCGTCTGATAGGCGTCGGAACGGTGAGATGAGGCTCGTGTTCGACGCAAACGCGCTTATGACGCCGTCCCAGCACAACGTCGATGTCTTCGACGAGGCGGAGCGTCTTGTCGGCGGATACGACGCCGTCGTTCCTGACGCCGTCGTGCGTGAACTCAAGGCGCTCGCCGACAAGGGCGACAAGGACGCCGCGGTCGGACTCCGGTTCGCTCGCGAGAGGTGCGACGTTGTCGAAACGGACGCGACACACGGCGACGACGCGGTTATCGAGGCTACGGAAGACGACGAATCCGCGGTCGTGACCAACGACGCAAAGCTTAAAGACCGTCTGCTTGAACGTAACGTACCGGTGCTGTATCTGAGACAGAAGAACCGTTTAGAGGCAGAATATCCATAATGTACAAACGAGTAAGGCTTGTCGACACGGTAAGAGTTCCGCCCGAACGTCTCGACGACGTTTCGAAGGACCTGGTCCTCGAACTCCTCCAGGACAAACTCGAAGGACGTTGTGACGAGGAACTCGGCTGGGTCGTCGCCGTCACGGAGGTACACGAGACGGGTGAGGGCAAGATACTTTACAACGAAGGCGGCGTCTTCTACGAGGCGGAGTTCGACGCCATCGTCTTCGAGCCGCTGATGCAGGAGGTCATCGACGGCAAGGTTTCAGAGGCTGTAAGCTTCGGTCTGTTCGTCAACGTCGGACCCGTCGACGCCCTGCTCCACGCGTCGCAGATAGGCGACGACTACTTCTCGTTCGACGAGGAGAACGAACGTCTCCACTCACAGGAGTCGAACCGCGAACTCGGCGTCGGCGATCCTGTGCGCTCGCGTATCGTAACCGTATCGATAGACGAACGCAACCCGCGCGACTCCAAGATAGGTCTGACCGCGCGCCAGTCGGGTCTCGGTAAGCACGGCTGGCTCGAAGAGGAGGCGCAGAAGGCGGAACAATGAGCCAGTTAGCCTGCCGTGAGTGCCACCGCGTTACGCGCGACGAGGTCTGTCCCGCCTGCGGCTCCGAGAACCTGAGCGAGGACTGGTCGGGTTACGTCGTCATAATAGAGCCGAGCGAGAGCGAGATAGCGGAGAAGATGGAGGTCGACCTCGCCGGCAAGTACGCGCTCAAGGTCCGATGACTTCGGCGCTCGTTCTACCCGACGAGATGCGCGCCGAACTCAAGGAGCCGATGGGCGACATCTCGCCGGAGGTAGAGGAAGACCGTCTTACAGGACGGGTGGTTGCCGTCGGCGACATGGTGACGTACCACCTACTCGGCGCGGGCGTGACGCCCGACGTAGCCGTCGTAGACGGGCGTACAAAACGCGAGGACGTAGACGACGCGGTCGTCGAACGTTGGAAGGAGATGCGTGTCGCGGCGCGCGTCGAGAACAAACCGGGCACGGTGTCGCGGGCGCTCGTCGACGCTTTGCGCGATGCATACGACGAGGGCGGTCTCGTAGAGGTCGACGGTGAGGAAGACCTCGCCGTCCTGCCCGCGGTCGCGCTGGCGTCGGACGGAGATACGGTCGTCTACGGACAGCCTAACGAGGGGATGGTCTACGTCAAAGCCGACGACGAGGCGCGCGACTACGTTTTGGATATTCTGGACCGGATGGAGGGGGGCGACCTCCTGTCGGGGCTTCGTAATTCTTAAGCGTCGTCCCCAAGTCTTTCCGCCAACCGAGGAAACTATGGAAATCGAGATTACAGACGAGGAGAAGAACGAACTCCTCAACAGGAAAGAGATAGGATTCAGCATAGTGCACGACGAAGAGACGCCGTCGCGTCTTGCGGTCCGCGACTCGCTCGCGGCTAAGCTGGACAAGGACAGCGACGAGGTCGTCGTCCATAAGATGGACACAAAGTTCGGCATGAACGAGACGTTGGGGCATGCGAAGATCTACGAGTCGCCGGAGGACGCGCGCGAGATAGAGGAGGAGTACATGCTTGAGAGGAACAAGATAGGTGCCGACGAAGAAGCCGAAGAGGAAGAAGCCGAAGAGGAGGCTGAGGCATGACGCGCGGCGACTTCTACGAGGTCGACGGTGAGGAGATAGAGGTCACCAAGGAACAGTGCCCGCGGTGCGGCGACACCTTTCTCGCCGACCACAGCGACAGAAAGCACTGCGGCAGGTGCGGCTACACCGACTGGAAGTAGCGGATGATTCTCGGCGTCGAGGGCACGGCGTGGAACGCGAGCGCCGCCGTATTCGACGCCGAAAACGACGAGGTTCTTTCGCTCGTCTCCGAACCGTACGCGCCCTCCGAAGGCGGTATACATCCACGCGAGGCGAGCGAGCATATCGCCTCAAACATCGTTGACGTAATAGTAGGGGCGCTCGACTCCGCCGAAGCGCGCAATGAGATAGAAGCCGTCGCCTTCTCACGCGGACCCGGACTCGGACCGTGTCTCCGGGTCACCGCGACGGCCGCCCGGGCG
>JBKHFQ010000044.1:0-8565 GCA_046540135.1 Halobacteriales archaeon | reverse complement strand
TCCCGACGCACAGACCTCCCTCGAACGCGCCTTCAGGTTCGTCGCGCTCTGCCGCGCACTTGTTCTTGAACTCGCGGAGTCCGACGAACGCACGAACCCGCGTCGCGAACTCCTGAACCAGAACAAGTGGCGCGCCGCGCGGTACGGACACGATGCTTCCTTCATGCGCCTCAACGGAGGAACGGTGTCGCTTGACGACCGTTTCGGCGAGGTACTTGACTCACTCGACACGCCATATGAGGATGAGATACGTGCGCTCGGCGACGTTTCCGGTGCTGAGAGACAGCGCGAGGCGTACCTCCGAGGCGGTGCGGAGGCGGTGAAGAGGTGTATACGTATCGACCCGTAGCGCCATAAAAAGAAATATAAGCCTAACCCGGTTAGTCTAACTCAGATGACCGAAGACGAAAGGGGAGATGAGGGGGATCCCGACGATGGTTCGGATGAGAAGGACCGTCGAGTGCGCATAGTGAAGAACGAGGAAGCCGTCGAAAAGAAGGACGAAACGGTCGGCGAGGCGGCGGAACAAGCGACGCGTGCGGTCGACAAGCTACGCAAGGAAAGCCGCGACCGTGTCGAGGATACCGCGGAGGAGGCGAAGGAAACCGTGGAGGACACGATACAGAAGAGCGTCGACTCGGTCGATTCGAGTCTCGTCGACCTTCTTTCGTCGTTCCTCGATACCGAGACGCGCGCAAAGGTCTATCTCTACCTGCGTAAACGCGGCGAGGCGACGAGCGAGGAAATCGCCGAGGACACAGGTCTGTATCCGAGCACGGTCCGCGAGTGTCTTTCCGACATGTACCAGGAGGGCATCGTCGAGCGCAGGAAGAAGCAGACACAGGGCGCAGGCAACAACCCGTACGTCTACCAGGCGGTCCAGCCCAGCGAACTCGCGCGTCGGTTCTCGGAGCGTGTCGAGGAGCGCCTCAACCGTCTGTTCAACCTCGATGACTACCTCGGTGAGTCTCGGAGGCGCGAACTCAAGGCTGACTGGTCGCCGTACAAGATAGTCATAGACTCCGAGGACGACGAAGACAGTAAGACCAGATGAAGGTCGCTATCGGGGGGACCTTCGACCCGATACACGACGGACACCGCGCTCTCCTCCGTAAGGCGCTCGAACTCGGTGACGACGAGGTGGTCGTCGGTCTCACGAGCGACGAACTCGCCCCCAAGACGCGCCCCAAGCCTCGCGAAATACGACCGTTCGAGGAGCGCCGTAACAGCCTTCTAGACGAACTCAGAAGCCTTGACGAATGGGGGCGCGACTACCGCGTCGAACGCCTCGATGACCCGTACGGCGTTGCGAGCGACGAACCCGACTTCGACGCGCTCGTCGTGTCGCCGGAGACCGAGAAGGGCGGCGACCGTATAAACGAACTCCGCGAGGAGCGCGGCTACGAACCCCTTGAGGTCGTCGTGGTTCCGCACGTAATGGCGGACGACGGCAAACCCATCTCGTCGACGCGTGTCGTTGAAGGCGTCATCGATACGAGCGGCAACGTTCTTCAGGACGCCGACGCCGATACCTGAACGTTTTTTACCGTTGTCCCCGACGTACCTCTATGAACGAGGAGAAGAGGCGCGAACTCGTCGAGGTCCTCGCGGACGATGCCCGCCGCTCGACGGACGACTTGGCGCGTATGCTCGACGTAACCGCCGAGGAGGTAGAGGACGAGATAGAGTCTCTCGAAGACGAAGGCGTTCTGCGTGGCTACACCGCCGTCGTCGACTGGGAGGCGTTCGACGACGACCGTGCCGAGGCGTACGTCGAGGTAAACGTCTCGCTCGACCGTGAAACCGACTACGTCGATATAGCCGACCGTATCGCGCGGTTCCCTGAGGTCACGTCGCTGACGCTCGTCAGCGGTAACTACGACTTCGGTCTTACCGTTGAGGGCGACTCGATGAACGACGTTTCGGCGTTCGTGAGCGAGAAGGTAGCGCCGGTTCCCGAAATCACCCAGACCGTCACCCATTTTGTCATGGACAAGTACAAGGAGCGCGGCTTCGGTATGGGTGACGGTGACGACGACGAGCGTCTCTCTGTCTCGCCATGAACGACGGAAACTGGAGCGGCGATATCGCCGAGCGCGTGCGCACCGTTCCGCCGTCGGGGATACGACGGTTCTTCGAACTCGCGGAGGAACAGGAGGACGTAATCTCGCTCGGCGTCGGTGAGCCTGACTTTAGCGCGCCGTGGAGCGCACGCGAGGCGGGGATTGCGTCGCTTGAAGCCGGTAGAACGTCCTACACCGCCAACCGCGGTAGACGCGAGCTACGCGAGGAAATCGCGCGTGACGCGCGTCGGTACGGACTCGACTACTCACCCGACGACGAGATACTTGTCACGACGGGTGTCAGCGAGGGTGTCGACCTTGCGTTCCGCGCTCTGTTCGACCCCGGCGATACGGTCGCCGTGGCGCAACCCGCTTACGTCTCGTACGAACCCGGAGTGACGTTCGCAGGCGCCGAACCGCTCCCCGTGCCGACGCACGCCGAGGACGACTTCAAGCTAACGTACGACGCATTACGCGACGCGAGTGCGGAGGACGCCGACGGTCTCGTCTACTGCTATCCCAACAACCCGACCGGCGCGGTCATGGAGCGTGACGAACTCGCGGAGGTCGCGGAGTTCTGCTGTGAAAACGACCTCGTCGTGCTGGCGGACGAGGTCTACGCCGACCTAACCTACGACGGCAAGCACGCTTCGATAGCGACGCTCGAAGGAATGCGTGAGCGCACCGTTGTCTTCAACGGCTTTTCGAAGGCGTATGCCATGACGGGTGCGCGTCTCGGATACGCACTTGGACCGTCGGACGCCGTCGGTGCGATGAACCGCGTACATCAGTACACGATGCTCTCCGCGCCGACCACGGCGCAGTACATGGCTATCGAGGCGCTCCGGCGTTGCCACGACGACGTGGACGAGATGGGTCAGGAGTACAACCGCCGTCGCAACCTCGTTCTATCGCGCCTTGACGAAATCGGGATGGACTGCTTCGAGGCTAAGGGAGCGTTCTACGTCTTTCCCGAGGTTCCCGACGGAGACGACGAGACGTTCGCCGAGGATCTTCTGAAGCAGGAGGAGGTCGCCGCCGTCCCCGG
Source organism: Halobacteriales archaeon (assembly GCA_046540135.1). Classification (GTDB taxonomy): domain Archaea; phylum Halobacteriota; class Halobacteria; order Halobacteriales; family Halorutilaceae; genus Halorutilus. The sequence continues at coordinate 5,454 of JBKHFQ010000044.1, read as the reverse complement.
ACGCGTCTTCGGCGAGGGCGGCGAGGGACACCTGCGTATGTCGTACGCTACGGGTACGGACGAACTCAAGGAGGCGATGGACCGTATCGAGAGCTTCGTCGCACGGAACTACTGAGCCGTTACTGCCAGCCCCAGCGCGACTGTAGCCTACGTACCGTGAAGTCAAGCCCGAAACCTATCGCTCCTATGACGAGCATCACGGCGGGAATCTCGGCGTAACTGAACTGCTGGCGCGCGTTTAGTATGAAGTACCCCATGCCCGAGTTGACGCCGAGGTACTCCGCGGGGACGAGGAGTATCCAGAGCCATCCTATCGAGAGCCTCAGCCCCGAAAGCATGTCCGGGACGACGCCCGGTACGACCACCTTACGTATCTTCGTCCGTGTCGTCCCGCCGAGCGAGTCGGCGACCTTGAGCCAGTCGTCGTCAAGGCTGTTGATGCCGTGCGCCGTGTTGAAGACGAGGGGCCAGACACCACCCATGAACATGATGAAGATTGGCGCGGCGTGCCCGCCGCTCTCGAACGTCAGGAGCGCGATCGGGAACCATGCGACCGGTGATATCATACGGAGGAACTGGAACGAGATGGACGACAGCCGCTCCGCTGTGTCGAAGTATCCGACAAGAACCCCAAGCGGAAGACCGACCGCGACCGAAAGGGCGAGCGCGCCACCGAAACGCGTCATGCTCGCGCGTACGTGCTGGGAGTAGAACTCGCCGTTCGTCAGAAGGTCGGCGAGAGCGCGGAAAGCTTCCAGAGGGGCGAAGTTTCCAAGGACGCCCGTCGAGAAGTACGTGATGAGGTACCAGACGGCGAGCGTAACGGCTACCCCTACGAACGGCAGTAAGCCGCGTGCTTCGGGCTCGGTGTCGAGCCAGCCTTCAGAACTCGATTGTTTCTTCTCTTTCGTAGCCATTCTCTTCCCTCCCAAACTCCGACGGTCCGCCCGCGTCTTCGAGTGCCGACCGTACAGGTTCGTAGCTTACGAGGTCGTCCGCCGCGAATCCGGGTTCAACGTCGTCGAGGAACGTCGCCTCGCCCTCAACCTCCGTCTCCTTCAGACGGCGTACGAGTTCCTCGGTGTACGACCTGTACGGGTACGGGTAGAAGCCGATGCGCTCGTTGTCCCATTCGGGATGCTGTATCGCACCGTTTCCTTCTTCGGGTCCGTACTCCTCAAGGTCGTAATGGTTCATCGCGCGGTCTATCTGGTTCGACGGATAGTCGAGGAGACCCGAACCGTCGGCGGAGAGCAGCGTCGCCGCTTCCTCGCGGTTCGAACGTATCCACGACTGCGCGCCTATGATGCTGTCCATTACCGAACGCGACCACTCCGGATGGTTTTCAAGCGTCTCCTCGCGCATCACGACGACACAGCACGCGTGCTGTCTCCAGACATCCCCCGTGAAACGGAGTATGTTACCTCCGGATTCGAGTTCGCCTACTGCGTTGAACGGCTCCGCGACGATGTAGCCGTCCGTGTTGCCGTTTGCAAGCGAACTCGGCATGTCGGGCGGCGGCTGAACGACGAGAGCCACCTCGTCGTCTGCCGGGTCCGTCTCGTCGACGAGCGGCGTCAAACCTTCGCGTCTCAGACCCATCTGAAGGACGACGTTGTGAATCGAGTACCAGAATGGGACGGCGACACGACCGCCTCCGAGGTCGCTCCAGTCGTCGATTCCGTCTCGTACCGTAAGAGCCGAACCGTCGGTGTGGTCCCACGCGACGACCTGAACGTCTATCTCCTCGCTGTAACGCATCCAGACCGTCATCGGCATTAGGAAGTGGGCGATGTTGACGCTACCGCCGAAGAACGCCTCGGCGAGTTCGCTCCATCCGCGGAACAGTTCGGGTTCCTCCGCCTCAACGCCGTTCTCCTCGAAATGGTCGTTGGCGTACGCCGTCAGAAGCGGCGAAGCATCGGTGATAGGTATGTAGCCGACCTTCGCTGTCGGCTCGTCGCCATCACCGCCGCCGTCCGTGGTGTTGTTACCGTCGGCGCCGCCACCGATACAGCCGCTGAGAGCACCAGCGCCGCCCGTTGCGGCGAGCGACGCCAAGCCGCTCTCCTTCATGAACTCGCGTCTCGATACGCCTTCTCTCCGCGCCTTCTCCGACGGCTCCGTCCAGCCTTCGCCTGCGACGAGCCTCTGTGCTTCGTCTATCTCGTTAGTCACCGTTTTCCTCCTCAAACATTCTCAGAATCTCGCGTTTCTTGTCCCCAAAAGCGTCGCTGTCGCGGTCGGTGCTGTCGCTCGTGTCTATTACGCGGCGTATCCCCGCGCCCTCCTCGCCCATCACGGCGACACGGTCGCCTATGTAGACCGCTTCCTCTATGTCGTGCGTCACGAAGACGACCGTCATGCCTATTTCGTCCATCAGACCAAGGAGTTCATCCTGTAGCTCCATCTTGGTCAACGCGTCGAGCGCGCTGAACGGCTCGTCCATCAGGAGTAGCTCAGGGTCGTTGGCGAGGGTCCGCGCGAGCGAGACGCGTTGCGCCATCCCGCCCGACAGTTCGGAGGGTTTGGCGTCCGCCGACCCCTCCAAGCCAACCATGCGCAGGAGTTCGTCGACGCGTTCGGGGTCCGCTGTCTCGCCGCGCACCTCCGGACCGAAAGCGGCGTTGTCACGCGCCGTCAGCCAAGGGAAGAGATGAGGGTCCTGGAAGACGACACCTCTGCGGTAGTCGGGTCCCTCGACGCGTTCGCCGTCGAAGTAGACGCCCCCGTCCGTAGGCTTCTCCAATCCTGCGAGGAGATGTAGAAGCGTCGTCTTCCCGCACCCTGACGGACCGAGGAGGCACACCGGTTCGCCGTCCCGAACCTCTATGTTAAGCTCGTCGAAGACGAGCGTGTCGCCGTACCTCTTCGTAAGGTCACGCGCCTCGATGGCGACATCTCTCTCCACGCTACCGTTGGTGTCGCCGCCCTCGTCTTCCGAAACCGTCCTTTCTCTCGCCTTCGACATTCTGTCTCAGTCGTCCGAAGGCTCCACCTTCTCGCCGCCTTCGAGCGTAGGTATCTCGTCGTCCTCTCCGACGAAGCCCTTCTCTTCCATCCATTCGGCGGTGCTTTCTATACGTTTCTCGTCGGGCGAACGGACCGGCAGGAAGTTGCGTAGCTCGAAATCTTCGCGGAGTTCGTCGAAGTTGACATCGCCGAACGCGTCGGGATCGCGCTCCGCTTCTTCCTCCAGAAGGTCGACGTATCTGTCGCGGTACTTGTCGAGGTTGTCGTTTATTTCCTTGACGGCGCGGTTGAACGCGCTTCTGAATGCTTCGACGCGTTCGGGGTCGGGGTCCTCGCGCGTGACGAGGGCGGCTCTGCACGGACCTTCGTAGACCTCGTTGAGTTCCTCGTCGTACCTTCCGAGCGTAACATACGGTTCGAGGACACCGATGGAGTCTACCTCACCGTCCTTGACGGCGTCGAAACGCTCTTCTGCGCTTCCGATATGTTCCAGAACGATGTCGTCCTCCTCGAAACCCTCGTTTTCGAGCATCTCGGGGATGGAGTAGAACGACGTGGCGTACTTGTTGATACCTATCGAGCGCCCCTTGAGGTCGTCAAGCGTCTCGATTTCGGAGTCCTTGTGAGCGAAAAGGACGCGGTCCCACTCGCTGTACGAGCCGATTATCTCGCGCCCTGTCTCCGATGCCTCCTGTATCGCGTTCCACTCACAGACGCCGTGAGTCTCGCCGTCGTCGTCGAGGTCCTCCCACCAGTCGGTTTCGTAGGCGTTCTCCCCGTCGAAGTCCTGCGTCCCCGGCGCGAAGTAGTCTATATCGGCGTCGTCTACGCCCTCTTCCTCAAAGTATCCGTTCTCCTCTGCAACCTCCTGTACGAGCTTCCACGTGAAGTACTCGTGTGCGATGTCTAATGCCATCTCGACTTACCGTTGCATGGATAGGGGGATAATCCCGGCGTTAGGGGCAATTCTCGGCTTAGCGGCAACTCTTGCGCTTACCCCCGCGCAACCCTGCGCTCAGAAGACGCCGAGGAATCCGTCGATACCGGAGCGCAGGACGTGCGCCTGCTTCACCCCGCCGAGGTACGCGTTCCTGTCGTCGCGCCCCGACGGTTCGGGGTCGAGAGCTTCCTGTAGTTCGTCCCGGAGGTAGTAGTGACCTGACGGCGTCCGTTTGCTGAGACGGTACGCACGGTCGAAAAGAACCCCGTCACGCCCATCTACCACGACGAGGTTGTCGTCGACTTCACCCGTCGCCGCGAAACGTTTGGCGTGGGCGTTCTCCGGATGCTCGCGTATACGACGACGCGCCGTCTCGTCATCGAGCGCTTCGAAGTATACGACTTCGTCAACGACGAGGTAGCCTATGGCGTAACGGTGCAGACCGTCGGTATCGTCCGACCGCAGTCCGGTGTAGAAGACGACCGCGTCACCTCCTTCGAGACGGCGGAGGCGTTCGACGTACGCGGGACGGCGCTCACCGTACGTCAACGCGTCGAAGTTGGGGTCGTGGTGGACGGGGAACGACGCAAGGGCGTCGCCTTCTACCGCGTCATCGCCCCCGCCGGGGTAGACGGCATCGAGGTACCCAGCGGCGGTACCGTCACGTACCGACACGTCGGCGTACGTCCGTGTCTCGGTCGTCGCGTTGCGCGACTCTTCGGGGATGGGAACGTAGTCGAAGCCACCGTCTTTGTACAGGCGCGGCACGGGAGACGCGTTCGTCGTGTCCGCCGCGACGCCGGACAGTACTATCATACCTCACCTAAGTCGTCGCCCGCGTCAAGGGTTTCGGCTTCCGTCCATACTGTAGACGAACCTCCCCCCGTCTGCGACACGTACATCGACGACATCCTCCTCGGCGAGTCTTTTGAGCGCATCCCTCGTCGTACTCGGATGGAGACGCGCCGTCTCGCTCACCTCTTTCGCGTCCATCGCCCCCTCGTGCTCTATCACCTTAGCGACGAGCTTGGCGCTCGGCGGGAGGTCGGCGAATACGTCGTCGGTGTCGTCCGGCATCCATCCGTACTTGCGTCGCTCAGATAGTAAGGCTGTTTCAAGCGGCAATTCTCGTGGCAGGGGCAAGCATCTCCGGTAATGCTCTCGTACCGGTTGGGCGGGCGTTACCGCTCTTGCCCGTCTTAACATCCCGGTGGTCTGGGACGCGTCGGCATCACGGCAAACTCAAATCCGCGTTTGCGCGTCCCGCGAGAAACGGTGAGGGCGTCGCTCGTAGACCGGCGGCAAGGAGGTTGACCCCCGACCCCTGAGGCTCAGAGACTCAGACCTTCCAACGTCGCACCCCCGTCGAAGACCGCCCCGCAGTTGCCGCATCTAACCGCAGTACTTCTTTCGGTTATAGGTATCTTCTTACTACGACCACATTCCGGGCACGTTCGCTCCATAGGAGCGGTCCAACTCTCCTTGGATAAAAGCCTGCACCCTAATTCTCAAATCCGGGACCTTGACGAATCCTCGTCTAC
>JBKHFQ010000043.1:0-8581 GCA_046540135.1 Halobacteriales archaeon | reverse complement strand
TCATCTCCCAGAAGCGGTCGGGTTCGGGGTGGTCGGGCGCGCCCTCGTACATGAAGACGGTGCCGCCGAAGGCGTGGTTGCCGATGAGCGTCCACGGTCCCATCATCCAGCCGATGTCGCTCACCCAGAAGAAACGGTCCGACGGCTTCTGGTCGAAGCCGAAATGCAGCTCCTTCGCGGGTTGTACGAGACCGCCTGCGTGTGTGTGGACGATGCCCTTCGGTCGCCCAGTCGTACCCGACGAGTACAGAAGCATCGACTCCTGCGACGAACCGAGTTCCTTCGTCTCGTAGTCGTCGTCCTGTGTCCCAACGGCGTCGTCCCACCACTCGTCGCGGTCATCGTTCCACGGTATGTCCGCCCCGAGGCGTTCATAGACGATGGTATGTTCGACGTGCCCGGCTTCCTCTATCGCCTCGTCCGCCGCCTCCTTGAGCGTGATTTCGCTTCCGCGGCGGTAGAAACCATCACCCGTGAACAGGACGTTACATTCGGAATCCTCGATACGTGTCGCCGTCGCCTCGACGCCGAAGCCGCTGAATATGGGTACGGCGATAGCGCCTACCTTGAAACAGCCGTACAGTATGGAGACGACCTCCGGCACCATCGGCATGTACAGACCGACCGTGTCGCCTTCGCCGATTCCGCGCTCCTCCAGCGCGTTCGCCACCTTGTTGGTCTGTCTCTGTAGTTCGTGGTACGTAATCTCGCGGACGTCGCCGGGTTCGCCTTCCCAGATGAGAGCGACCTTGTTCCGGCGTTCGTTGTCCTCTGCGGCGTGTCTGTCGACGGTGTTGTGCGCTATGTTGACCGACGCGCCGGGGTACCAGTCCGTAAACTGGGGACCGTCGGAGTTGTCGCGCACCTCGTCGTAGTCGTCGTAGAACTCCAAGCCGAGGTAGTCGACTATCTCGTCCCAGAACCAGTCGGGGTCGCCGCATGTGCGCTCAATAAGTTCGTCGTAGTCCTTGATGCCGTACTCCTGCATAAACTCCCAGACGTTCGTCGACTCGACGAACTCCTGAGAGGGTTCGTGTACTATCTCGTCGACCTCTTCGAGGCTCTCCATCTTATCACCAAAGAAAGAGTCTTACGCGTCCGTAATAGTTCCTTCCCTAAGGAGACGGGTCGTCGCCTCCGCCTACTTGGAAGCCTCGGTTCCGTCGTCCAGCGAGAGTTCGCAGACGCGGTTACCGTCGTCGTTCTCCCGGCACTCCTTGTCGTCAACGTCGAGTTCGCGCGTCTCCATATCTTCGGCGTGCGCTATCTCGTCTATCCCGGGGTCGTTCTCGGCGACGTGCGCGACTACGCTGGGGTCGTCGGTGTCGACCTTCTCGGCTTCAACGACGTAACCCGTCGCTCCGGCGAACTCGGTCGACGGCGCTACCTCCGACGGTTCGAAGTCGTGGTCGTACTCGTCGTCGTCAACCGCACCGACAGGAACGTGGTAGTAGTCGGCTGTACCGTCGTACCTGTCGACGCGGTCACCGATGTCTTCCGGAACGGGCGTCTCGTCAGAACCGGCGGACTGGTTCACCTCGAAGGTAACCTCACCCGGCTTGAACGTACCGTTCTCGCCGTTGGTTTCGGCTATTTCTACGTCTATGCTTTCTGCCTCGTCGGTTTCTATTCTCTCTGCGTCGTCCGCGCCATCGGGCGCACCTGCGGCGGACGTAGCCACAGCGGCTACACCGACGACGAACAGCGCGCCGAGCGCGAAGACGAACGCCTTCTCTCCTATGTTCATACATTCACCTCGGAAGCCTCGCCGGAACGCTCCGGCGCGCGGCTTCCGGTCGCCCCTAACGTGAAACACCATAAGAGGATTCGTTAGAACGGCTTGGAAACCGTCTGACGCGGGACTGCGCCGGGGTGTTTAACGCGGCGTCACCGGGTTAAGCTGAGGTTACGAAGTTTCGGCGATGAAGACCACGAAACCAAGGAGTTGTGAACGCGTTCCGTCGGTGTTTCAAGAAAGAGGTTTATGCCGTTTCGCCGTATGGAATACATGGAGAAACAGACGGTCGCCGTCGTCGCGGCGCTCGTGGGCGTCGTCGTCGCGGTCGTCGTCGGTAGCTTCGTCACGCTCGGCGCGGACGACGCGCCGCGTATGAAGTTTGACGATGGCAACGTCACGGTCAGCGACGCAGAAGGTGAGGAGGTCACGGTAATTGAGATGTCGGAGAACGGAACCGGTTCGTACGTCGTCGAGAGACGGAGGTCAGAGGGGGTCGGTATCACGGTACAGGAGGAGGACGGCACGCGAGACTCGCGGAACGCGTCGAACGGAACCGACCGGTACGACATCATCTACAGCGTCGAGGAGGTTGAGGAAGGAACCGTGAGGATATCAGCGGAGGAGATGGAGACGGAGCGCCTGAATAGGTCGAACGGTTCAGGGACGTATGAGATAGAGGTGGACGGAGGCGAGAATGGAACCCAAGAAGACGGCTGAAAGCCTTGTCGAACGTAAGGGCGACGCTGTCGCGGGGGTCCTCCTGACGGTCTCCGTAGCCGTCCTAGGCGCGCAGATGCTCAACCCGACGCCCATCATGATATCCGTCGAGAACGGCGCGACAGAGGTCGAACAGGTACCCGGATTCTTTACCTACACCGACGTAATCGTCGTCTCGGTGTCGTCGGTCGTCGCGGGTATGAGCGCGACATACCTACTGACGCCCGATACCGACGCCACGGAGCCTGAGGCGGAAGCTACGGACGGGGTCGATATCATCGAACAGCGCAGACGTGAGTGGGAGGAGCGCGCCGACGAACTCCGGAACGGCGAGAAGGAAATCTACGAGGTCGTACTCGAATCCGACGGTGTAGTTGAACAAAGCACCATCGTAGAGGAAACCGACCTGTCGAAGTCTCACGTCAGTAGGAAGCTGGATGTGCTCGAAAGCAGGAAACTCGTCGAGCGCAAGAGACGCGGTATGGGGAACGTCGTGGTTCTGAAGTGAGCGGTCAGGAGTCGAACTCGGTCTCGTGCCTGACCGCGTCGCGGTCTATCGCCGCCGCCTCGTCGCGTCCCGCGAGACCCATCGTGAGGTCGAAGTCTGCGAGTACCGACCGTAGGACGTGTTCGACGCCGTCCTGACCGCCGAGCGCGAGACCGTAGACGAACGGACGTCCGAGGAGGCAGGCGTCCGCTCCGAGCGCGAGCGCGCGGAAGACGTCTGAGCCACGCCGAATACCGGAGTCGAACGTCACGGTCACGTCGTCGGTGTCGACCGCATCGACCACGCCGGGTAGTGCTTCGAGCGCCGTCACAGAGCCGTCGACCTGTCTCCCTCCGTGCGTCGATACACCGACGCCGTCCGCACCCGCCTCGACGGCGTTGCGTGCGTCGTCGGGATGGAGAACGCCTTTGACGTGGATGGGTAGATTGGTGTTGTCGAAGACGAAAGACAGGTCATCCCACGTGAGCGACGGGTCGCCGAAGATTTCGAGGAACTCCTCAACCGCGGCGCGCGGGTCGTCTTCGGGCGGCGCGTCGAGGCGGTCGCGGAACGCCGGGTCGGAGAAGTAGTTGGCGACGCCCTCGCCTTCGAGAAACGGGTAGTATCCGCGTTCCACGAGACGTTCGCGCCATCCGAGTATCGGTGCGTCGACGGTGAGAACGATACCGTCGTAGCCGGCGTCCTCGGCGCGCCGGAGGAAAGACCGCGCGATGTCCTCGTCCGACGACCAGTAGAACTGGAAGTACTTGGGCGTGTCACCCAGAGCGTCGGCGACTTCCTCCATCGGCGTCGACGAGAGCGACGAAAGTATGAACGGAACGTCGAGTTCGTTCGCGGCGCGCGCCGTAGCGAGTTCGCCCTCGTCGTGTACGAGCGTCTGAACGCCGAGGGGCGTAAGCATAACGGGGAAAGGTATCTCGTCACCGAGGAAATCAACCGACAGGTCGCGGTCCTCGACGCCTTGGAGCATACGCGGAACGATACGCCATTCGGAGAAGTCCTGTTCGCGGCGGAACGTCTCCTCCGCACCCGCGCCGCCGTGTACGTAGGCGCGCGCCTCGTCGCTCATCTCCTCGTGCGCTCTCTCGCGCAGGTCCTCGTAGCCCGCCGGGTAGTCGGGCGTCTCGCCTTCGAGCGTTCCCTCGCGGTAGATGCGGTTGAGGACTTCGTCGCCGAATCTCATGTTCGGTAGATAGGAGAGGACCCGTGATAGTCTCTGCGGAGGTAATAGAGAAGTTGTGGTGTCGAAGATTCTACCTGTCCTCGTTCTCCGGGCTACTCGGATGGTACGCCGTGTCGTACTCGCCCGGTTCGCCGTCCAAGCGGTCCGGATTTATCCGCCCGCCGAGGAGCATGAAGTCGACCGTCGTGAGCGCAAGAACCGCCTCAACGACAGGCACGGCGCGCGGCGGAAGGACGGGGTCGTGACGACCGACGACCTGTATCTCCTTCTCCTCGCCCGTCTCCCAGTCGACGGTCGTCTGCGTCTTGGGTATGCTCGTCGGGGCGTGCCACGTCGCTTCGCCGTAGATAGGTTCGCCCGTCGTGATGCCGCCCTGTAGACCGCCGTGGTCGTTTCCGACCGGCACGGGGTCGCCCTCGTCGCTCCGTACGTCGTCGCGCGAACCGTCGTCGAACTCCCAGTCCTCGTTGCGCTCCGAACCCGTCATCGTGCGCGCGTCGCGTCCCGCTCCGAACTGGAACGACGTGGTCGCCGGAATCGCGAACATCGCCTTACCGAGACGCGCGGGGAACGAGTCGAAACGCGGCGCGCCGAGTCCGCGTGGCACGCCGCGCATCTCGAACGCGACCGCGCCGCCTATCGAGTCGCCCTCCTCCTGATACTCGTCGATACGTTCGCGCATACGTTCCGCTGTCTCCGGATGCGCGCAACGCACATCGTTGTCCTCCGCGCGGTCGAGTTCGTCGAAAGAAACATCGGGCGCGCGTATGTCGCCTATCTGGCTCACGTGCGCCTTGATTTCGACCCCTTCGCGCGCCAGTATCTTCTTCGCGATAGCGCCCGCGGCGACCCAGTTTACGGTCTCACGGGCGGAGGAGCGCCCGCCGCCGCCCCAGTTCCGCGTCCCGAACTTGGCGGAGTAGGTGTAGTCGCCGTGCGAAGGGCGCGGCGCGGTCACGAAAGGCTCGTACTTGCCGCTACGCGCGTCCTTGTTCTGTATCACCATTCCGATAGGCGTGCCCGTCGTGTATCCGTCCTGCACGCCGCTGTTTATCGTCACGGCGTCGGGTTCGTCGCGCGACGTAGTTATCATCGACTGTCCGGGTTTGCGCCGGTCAAGCTCCTCCTGTATCTCGTCCTCGTCGAGTTCGAGACCCGCGGGACAGCCTGAGACTGTGACACCCATCGCGTCGCCGTGCGACTCGCCGTACGTCGTGACCTGAAACAGGCGTCCGAACCTGTTGCCGTTCATTACCGCGTAAACGTGTCGGGGGCTATAAAGGGCGTCGAATGCTACGGGACGCATGAGCAAAACGGGTCGGCGAGAGCCGGCGGTCTGAACGGATGGCGAGTCCGTTACGTTTCCGAGTGTCGCACGAGCGTTGGGGACAGGGGCGTTTCGAGCGCGAGGTTCTGCGCCCGCTCGACGACAAGTTCGGCGCGTCGGCGGAGAGCACAGACGGTCCCGAAGGGTACGAAGGGCGCATCCTGCGCATGCGTAACGGCGACATCGCGCTTTTCGCGTGGCGTCCCGACGGTAGCAACGCCTACTGGACCGGGAACACGGAGACGCCGAAGGCGCTCTGGCGCACCGAGAAACGCGCGTTCGAGGAGGTCGGCGGCGAACTCGCCGACTGGGCACAGGAGCATCTCATGGAACTCCTTCTGGACGAGGCTCCGTGGCTCGGACGGTACGAGAGCCTCGCGCGTTTCTTCCTTCCCGTTCTAATGTCGAAGGACGGCGCTGAGACGGCGCGCGAGTTCCTGCGGTCAGGCGCCGGTCTTCCGGGCGTCGACGCCGACGTGGCGCTCTCGTTCTACGACCGTATCGTCGCATCCGGCGTCTTCAAAGGGCACAGATACACGATGGCGTCTAAGTTGGGGACGAGCGAGGGTAGCGACCGCGTCCGTATGGAGGCGACGATGGGAGAGTTCAACGCCGCGGCGCTCCTCCACGACGCGGGTTATGCGGTCGAACCCGAGATAGAGGTCGAAACGGGGCACAGCCTCGACTTCCGCGCCTCAATGGACGGCGACTCCTTCATCGTCGAGGTAACACGCCCGACGCCGACGGGACGACGTAAAGCGGACACGCCCGAAGACGCGGTACGTGAGACGGCGGAGAAGAAGACCGAAGAGGGCGCCCAGTTGCGTAAGAACGACGCCGTTCTGTTGGTCGACTGTTCGAGCTTCGACGACGGCGCGTGGCGACGTATCGTCAAGAAGAAGCCGAGCGCCGGACACGAACCCGCCGTCTTCTACAGGACGCGTCCCGAAAGCGTCGAGGCGTTCTTGGAGGGGGGGACGCGTCTACGCCTCACAGACGCCGTCAACTGGGTTTAGCGTAAGCTATACGTTCGGCGCGTGATACACGCGAGCATGGAGAGACGTACCGCCGCGAAGGTCGCTGTCTCTACCGTCGTCATCGTCGCGGTCGTAGCCGCGGCGTTCGCACATCCCGTCTCGCCCTCGCCGGCGGAACGCGGCTTCTTCGGGGTTCCGAACGTCTCCAACGTTCCTGACGACGCCGACGGACACCGTCTCACGGCGTCGATAAACTCGGACACCGGAAACGGTCTGGGCATAGAGGGCGTCGTTGTCAAGGGCGGTGCGCGGTACGGCGTTCTCACAGACGACGACCAAACAACGACGGCGATATACCAGCCGTCCCCCGACGGCGTCGTCTATGAGAGGACGGTCGCCGGCGAGGACCGCGCCGAACGGCGACTCGAAAACGCACGCGAGGACAACGCAACCGAACTCCTGTGGTATGAGAACGACACCGACGGTACAACGATCGTCTCCGTCGACTCCGATGAGGGCGACATCGCCGAGGAAATCGAAGGCTCGGCGTCGATGTACATCAACAACCTCTACGTCGTCGAGTACGACCGCACCGACCGCAACGGTGGCGAGGTATACGAGCCACACGGCGGATGGTTCGAGGGCTTCGGAACGTACCACGCCACCGACGTGTCGGGCGAGGTGCGTACGACAGACGGCGCGGTGCGGCACGCCAACGTCTCTTGGCGAAGCTGGCGCGTCGAGAACTACGCCTACTACGTCCTTGCTAAGCTTTTCACCGACAAGCCCGAAAGGACGCGTACAGCCATCGAGTTTGAAGCGGTCGAAGACGGCGCCGAAACCCCCGACTGGGTGAAGCGTGCGCGTGACGAGCGGTCTTCCTGAGGGCACAAAGAGGTTAACCGCGCGCCACGTATCCGTGGACAATGACGGACGGAGACGACACAGGTACCACGTACGTACTCGGCTGGGACGGACTCGACTACACGCTCTGCGAGGAGTTCGGCGTCGCGGACGACTTCGTCCCGTACCACACGCGCACCGACACGTTCGCCAACGGCGTTCTTGGAAAGCCGGGGACGTACGAACTCTGGCCCTCGATAATCACCGGCACGCGCCCCGAAGAGCACGGCGTCTGGCTGATACACGAGGAGAACGGCGGCGCGGGCGCGGCGAACCCGTTCGTGGATATAGCGGCGGGTGCGATGCATCGGTACCTGCCGACACGGGCACGTCTCCGCGTCGGAATCGCGTTACGGAACCGCGGTCTGAGCCTCAACCAGAAGTCGGCGGACTGGTACCGCCGCAACGGTGTCTCGACGGTATTCGACGGACGCGACTCGCGCGTAATCGGGTTACCCAACTACCGCACCGAGGCGGACGAAGGACTCGACCTTCTCTCAGGTTGGGGACGTAAGATGTCGCGGTACCTCGAGGTACACGTCGACGAGACAGCGGAACGCGTCGTCTACCGCCCCAAGAAGAGTCTCGACGCCGTCGATGACTGGCTCGCCTCGGAGGTCGGCAAGAAAGCCGGTATCGTACGCGCCCGGACAGACACCGACCACGACATAGTCTTCGTCTGGTTCGCGTACATCGACACCGTCGGACACGCTACACCCGCCGTCTCCGACCCCGGATGGGGGAGACGCGCCTACGAGCACGCCGCTGAGGTCACACAGGAGATACGCGGCGCTATCAACGACGAGGACACCGTTATCGTCACTTCAGACCACGGGAACCGTGAGGGGCAACACACGTTCGACGCATTCTTCGGCGCGACGGACGAACGCGCGCTCGAAGGTATCGAATCGGTTCTGGACTACCGCAAGGGCATCGACCGCGTTACAGGAGAGCGGGACGAACCGGCGACAGAAACACCGTACGAAGTCGAAGTAAAGCCCGCGGACTAACCGCAGACAGTCTACTCGCTCGACCTGCGGAGGTACTCCAGCGTCTTCCTCTCGCGCGGCGCGTCAGGCATCTCCTCCTCTATCTCCACGAGAACGTCCTCCGTCTCTCCACGCGCTGTCTTGTCGATATCGTCGTAGCAGTCGGGGCAGACGAGGTCGACGTTGTCCGGGTCGTCGTCCTCGGTGTCGCCGTTCCTGTGGTACAGCCGGAAGCCGTC
>JBKHFQ010000042.1:0-8599 GCA_046540135.1 Halobacteriales archaeon | reverse complement strand
CCCTCACGGGCGTCGTCGCGATGCTCTTCTCGGGCATCCTCCGACCGACGGACGCTTACGAGGCAGTCGACTGGGACGTTATCTTCCTGCTTGCGGGCGTCATCCCCCTCGGTATAGCGGTCGAGGAGTCCGGGACCTCCGACCTGCTCGCCGAAGGTATAATGGACGCCAGCGTCGTGTTACCCGCAATCGTGATTCTGGGCATCTTCTACCTCGGAACAGCCTTAATCACCGAAGTAGTGAGCAACGCCGCAAGCGTCGTCTTGATGTTGCCCATCGCGGTTGAGGTTGCGGTCCGTCTCAACGTTAATGCGTTTGCCTTCGCGCTGGCTGTGACGTTCGCCGCCAGCACCCCGCTTCTCACACCGGTCGGCTACCAGACGAACCTCATGGTGTACGGACCGGGTGGCTACCGATTCACCGACTTCGCACGTGTCGGAGCGCCACTTCAGATTATACTGACCTTCGTGACAACCCTTGGAATCGAGTACTTCTGGGGGCTTTGATTACGGCTCTTGGAGTAGTTCCCTGAAAGCTTCGAGAACCGCTCCCCGCGCCTCGTCGCCGTCCGTCGTCCAGTGGCGCGCAAAGTCAAGGACAGTATCGAAGATATCGGGCTTGCATCCAGCCGCCTTCGGATGTCCGCCGCCGTCGAGTAGACGCGCGACCTCGTGGCACCGCTCGAACTCGTCGGTTCCGCGTAACGACGTGCCCCCCTCGGGCTTGACGACGACCGAGGCGTCGGCACCCTGTTCGCGTAGCGCCTCCGCAACCTCGTTCTGTGAGCAACGTCCGTACGTGTGCGCGACGGTTGTGTCGGCGACCTCGGTGAACTCTGCGCGTTCGACGGCGAGTTCGATGAGGAGGTCCTTCTCCTCGCGTTTCTCGGCGAGGTATTCGGCGTACTCGTCGTCAAGTTCGACGCCATCCTCAACCGCCTCGACGTAATCGTCGGCGCTCAGGTAGACGCTCAGGTCGGCGAGGTCGTCGGAGCGCGGGTCGTCGCGTATCCAGAGGTCGTGGTCGCGCGTGACGGCGACGAGTTCGCGGACTGCGTCGTCGAAGTCGTGTCCGTCCTTCTCGAACTCCTGTAGGACGACATCCGCGGAACAGACCTCGTCGCTCTCTCCCACGACGACATCGACGCCAATAGCTTCGACCGTCTCGCGGACATCGTCGTCCCACCGATGGTGGTCGTACCAGTGCACGCCCGCGGAACAGTCTACGACCGTCTCGAAGTCGTCGAGCGGAACGTCGGCATCTGGACAGAGGTCAACGACGTAGACAGTAGCGTCCTCGTCGACGTACTCTGCGAGACGTTCGAAGGCATCGCCGAGGTAGTTCGGCGACGCCGTCGTCCATCCGAGGTCGTCGAAGATACGGAGTCCAAGGACGACAGCGGCGAGTCCGTCGGCGTCGCCGTCGACGAGCATGACTGTATCATGTCCTGCGACATCTTCCTCAAAATCCTCTTCGCGTTTGCGTTCCCGGTGTTCTTCTGGAACGAAGAATCCCTCGCTAGGAAGGAGGGAGCGCTCCTCTACGGTGAGTTCGTCGTCGGAGTACAGCGACTCGTCCATTAAGCGGTTTCCTCCGCAGGGAACGCGTCCTCGACCGTCGACGGGTACGAGTCCCGTTCAAGAACGAGGTCCGACCGCGGGCGTGCCATGCACGTCAGGACGTATCCTTCACCCTCCTTTTCGGAGAGACCACGCGCGCCGGGTTGCTCAACTTCACCCTTGACGAGACGCGCGACACACGCGAGACACGTACCGACGCGGCACGAGTACTCGTGAACGACGCCCTGTTCGATACACGCGTTCAGAACTGTCTGTTTCTCCGAAACCTCAACGGTGTCGTCCGAACCGGCGAACTCAACGGTGTACGTTTCGGTCATACAGGAGCGACGGTTGCGTCGGTCAAAACTCTTTCCGTGCTTCGTCGACGGCTTCTTCGACGCGTGTCGATAGCCAACCGTCCTCGACGTAACGCGGATAGACGGGGAGGCGTTCGGAGAGTTCCGCGTCCGCCTCGTCGGCGACGGCACGCAGGCGTTCGACCGCGGGCCAGTCGTAGTCAGGGTTGATATGGTCGTCCGTGAGCGGAGAGACACCGCCGAGGTCGCCCGCTCCCGCACGTACGAGCGAGGGTAGGTCGTTCGACAGGTTGGGCGGTACCTGTACCTCAACTTCGTCGGGGAGAGCGGCGCGCGCCATAGCGACTGTCCGGCGCACCGTCTCGTTCGACGGACGCGCGAAGTCGGAACGCTCGTTCGGCACGACGTTCTGTACGATGACCTCCTGTACGTGTCCGTACTCGCGGTGAAGGTCGCGTATTGCAAGGAGTGACTCGGCGCGGTCGCGTTCTGTCTCGCCGATACCGATGAGTATACCTGTCGTGTACGGTACGCCCGCAAGCCCCGCGTCACGTATGGCGCGGAGGCGGCGGCGCGGCGTCTTGGTCGCGTATCCGTCGTGTGCGTCGACCCGCGCCGTGGTTTCGAGCATAAGCCCCATCGAGGCGTTGACCTCGCTCAAGCGCTCCATCTCGTCGCGAGTCATAACGCCGGCGTTCGTGTGCGGCAGAATACCGCGGTCGAGCGCCTCAACACAACAGTCATAGAGGTAGTCGAGCGTGTCGTCGTACCCCATCGCGCCGAGTTCGTCGCGTATCGACGGGTAGGTTTCAGCGCGCGTGCCAAACGAGAACAGCGCCTCGGTACATCCGGCGCGCGCACCGCGTTCGAGCGTCTCGCGCACCTCGTCGGGCGTCATCAGAGACGCCTCGCCGCGCTCGTCGTAGAAGGCGCAGTAGTCGCACGAGTTGACGCATGCGGTCGACAGGGGCAGGAAGACGTTACGCGCGAACGTGACCTCGTCGGGAGCGGGCGTGTCGTCATGCGTGACGCTCAGGAGTGCGTCGACCTCGGCGTCATCGGCGTCGTACGCGCGCGCCCCGGTACGTTCGGACATCGTGGGCGGTTCGTCGTCCGAACGGAAGTCTTTAGCGGTCGGCGCGCCTCTTCTGTCCATGAGGCTCGTCGTCGGAATCACGGGCGCGTCAGGCGTCGAGTACGGCGTCGCGGCTCTCCGCCTCCTGCGCGACACGGATGTCGAGTCACACGTAATAGTCACGCGTGGAGCACGCCGCGTACTCGACGCAGAGACCGACCTAGCGCCCACGGAAATCGAGGATATAGCCGACGTTGCTCACCCACCGGCGAACGTCGGCGCGTCGGTCGCATCGGGTTCGTTCGACTTCGACGGAATGCTCGTATGTCCTTGTTCCATGAAGACGTTAGGATACGTCGCCAACGGAATCGCCGAGGGACTCGTCCCGCGCGTCGCCGATGTCTGCCTCAAGGAGGAGCGCAGACTCGTTCTCGTGCCGCGCGAGTCACCTATGGCGCGTACGCATCTCGAAAACGCGTTGGAGGCACACGAGGCGGGCGCTGTCATCGCCCCGGCGTCACCGGGTTTCTACACGCGTCCTGAGAGCGTCGACGAACTCGTCGAGGTGTTCGCGGCGAAGCTACTCGACGGATTCGGTGTGGAGACGGACGGTATGGAAAGGTGGACGGGTTAGCGCCGGCGTACGGATACGCGTCCCTCTCCATCCTCTACGAGTTCGAAACGTTCGCGCACGAACTCTGTCGCTTTCCCCGCTCCGTGAAGTATAACCTCAACGAGGTCGGCGCGCTCGTCTGCGTCGGTGAAGAGTCGGTATGAGTCGACGGTATCGACATCACATCCCAGTTCTCGGGCGCTCTCAACGTGGTCGGCAAACGAGGTTCCGTGGTAGTCGACGCGGAAGCGGTCGTCGCGCGTTACGATGGCGTTGGTGCCGCCGCCGCGTCCGGGGACGACGACGAAACCGGCGTCGGACGCGTACAGTCGGCGGACTGCGCCGGGCGTGATGAGTGGCAGGTCGGCTACGACGACCGCAACAGGCGGCGTTTCGTCGCGGAGGACGGCGTTTACAGCAGGTGTCAGAGGATCGTCGCGTACGAGGGTATCGTACCGTCCGGCAGTCTCAGCGCGCCCGTCGAGCGGTTCGGTGGTGAGGACGACGGGTTCGCCGTCGGCGTCGTCTACAGCCGCGCAGACATCGTCAAGACAGGCGTAGACGAAGTTGACGCGTTCCTCGTCGGTCAGGAGCGGCGCGAGACGCGTCTTGGGGTCGTCGGAGCAGAAGGGTACGTACGTCTTCACGCGAAGTAGTCACGCCAGAGGTTGTTCGTGTACTTGTCGCCGCGGTCGCAGAACATCGTGACGACGTGTGCCTCCGACGGGTCGTCGTAGCTTTCGGCGACGCGTATCGCCGCCTGCAGGTTACATCCCGACGACGTACCAACGAGGAGGTCGTTGTTCACACGCATCACGTCGCGTAACGTCTCCTCGTCATGCTGTCCCGCGTCGACAACCGTCGGGTCCTCGTCGTCGTACCTGTCCTTGAGCATCCGGGCGTTGTCGTAGGCGTTGTCAGTCGAGATGTATAGCTTGTCGTCCAGCACCGACTCGTCGTAGATTTCGGGGACGATGTGGTCGCCCTCGCGCATGAACTTGAGACCGTCGATTGCGTGCATCGCAGAGTCGGGTTCGACGGCGACAACGCGCGCGGTGTCGCCGAGTGCGCGTCCGACGCCCGTGATGGTGCCGCCCGTGCCGACACCCGCAACGAACTCCGTAACCTCGGGTGCCTGTTCACGTATCTCGACCGCCGTCGTCTCCTCGTGCGACCGCGGATTGGCGGGGTTGGAGTACTGGTCGGGCTTGTAGTACGCGTCGGGGTCGGAGGCGACGATTTCGTCGGCGCGTTCGATGACCGCGTCGTACCCTTCCATGGCGTCGACGAACTCGACCGTTGCGCCCGTGTCGCGTACGGTGTCTATCTTGCCCTGCCCTGCGTTGTCGGGCATCACGATGGTGACGTCGTAGCCGCGGTTGCGCGCTATCTTCGCAACCTCGCTTCCAGTGTTCCCGCTCGTGGGTTCGACGACTGTCTTCTCCTTCGTGAGTTCGCCGCTCCGTTCCGCCTCGTCTATCATGTACAGAGCGGGGCGCGACTTGACCGAGCCCCCTCCGTACGGCGTCGAGTGGAGGTTGAACCACTCGACCTTGGCGTAGATGTTCGCGCCGTCGGGTTCGCCCACGCCTTCGAGACGTATCAGGGGCGTCTCGCCTATCTCATCCTCGTCTACGTCCATACGGAAACGTGGTCGTCGGCTCATAAAACAGCATCTGTTTGCGAGGGCGTCGCATCGACGGGTGTTTTTGACGCGTCTCACGTACGTGAGTTATGCGGACCGTAGACCTGACGCTCACGATGGAGGACGGCGAACCCGCGTACCCCGGTGACCCCGAGACCGAGATAAGGAACGTTGCGACGGTGGACGAGGACGGCTACGCTACGAAACGCCTGTCGTTCTCGTCGCACGTCGGGACGCACGTAGACGCACCGGCTCATATGCTGAGGGATGGGAAGACTGTTGACGAATACGCCGTCGACCGTTTCGTCGGCGAAGCCGTCGTGGTCGACGTACACGAATACAACCCGATAGGTCCGGAGACGGTGCGCGACGCAGGGGACGCCGACATGGTCTTCCTCAGAACCGGACACGTCGAGAGGTCGTACGGCGACGACGGATACTACGACAACCACCCCATCGTCGCCGAGGAGGCGGCGGAGAAACTCGTCGACCGCGGCGTCCGTACCGTGGGTCTCGACGCACCATCACCCGACGAACCACCGTACCCTGTCCACGATATACTGCTTGGTAACGACGTTCTCCTTCTCGAAAACCTCACCAACCTCGGTGCCGTAGGCGACGGACCGTTCATCTGCTACGCCCTTCCGCTTAACATCGCCGATGCCGACGGTGCGCCCTGCCGTGTCATCGGCGTCGTGGACTGAGGCACAAGCTACAAAACCGCTCCTGTCGTAGGTCATCCATGAAGAAGGTCGACGACCTAATGGAGAGCGCGCGCGAACTCAAGGAGCGCGGTCTCAAGAGCGGCGAAATAGCCGACGAGCTAAACGTCTCACGCGAGACTGCGAACTGGCTCCTGACGCACTCGCCCGCTGAAGCCGACGATGGCGACGAAGCTCCGGGCGACATCCATCTCGACTGGTCCGCAATCGGCGGGAGCTCGCGGCGTCTGTCGCACGTCGCCGCCGCGATGAAGGACCTCATAGAGGAAGACCTTGCGGGAGAACCCGACGTAGTCGTCGGTATCGCAAAGGCGGGCGTGCCTCTCGCGACCCTCGTCGCCGACGAGTTCGACGCTCGTCTCGCGGAGTACACACCGCGCAAGCAGAAATGGGGCGACGACGACTACGACGACCTGAGCGGTTCGTTCAGCAGAAACTTCGCAGACGTACAGGACGCGCGGTGTGTCGTCGTCGACGATGTCGTCACGACGGGGCGGACGATGACCGAAGCGGTCCGTTTCGTTGAGGAGAACGGCGGCACACCGGTGAGTGCCGCGGTTCTCGCCAACAAGGCGGGTAAGACATCGATAGACGGCGTCGAGGTTAACTCGCTCGTCGGCGTCGTGAGACTCGAATGAAGGGCGAGCAACGGGCGACGGACGACGACGCGCGCCTGTCGACGGGATGCGGCGCGCTTGACGAACTCCTCGGCGGCGGCTTTCCTCGCGGCGCCGTCTCGCAGGTCTACGGCGAACCCAGCACCGGAAAGACGAACCTCTGTATGCAGACCGCCGTCGAGACGGTCGAAGACGGCGGCGGTGTCGTCTACATCGACACGGAAGGTCTGAGCCTCGACCGTCTACGTCAGATAGGCGGCGACGGTATCGAGGACCGCGCCCACGAGTTCATAGTCAAGGACGTTTACGACTTCGACGAACAGGCGGTCGCGGTCCGTGATGTGGAGGACCTCGCGGCCGATACCGACCTCGTCGTACTCGACTCGGCGACGGGTCTCTACCGCGTCGAGCGCGACGACGGCGACGATGAGTCGGCGTTGCGCAGGCTGACGCGCCAGATTACACAGTTAACGGGGATGGCGCGCCGGTACGACCTCGCCGTCGTCGTTACGAACCAGATATACACGGCTGTCGAAAGCACGACCGACGACGTCGCTCCGCTCGGCGGGCGCGCGATGGAGCACTGGACGAAGATCATACTCCGTCTCGAAAGGTCGGCGGTGAGCGACAAGCGCAAGGCTATAGTCGAAAAACACCCGTCACGTCAAGCGGGTGTCGACGCTGAGTTCCGTATCACGGACGCGGGCGTCGAGGACGCCTGATACATAAAACGATATATGGACGCGGCGGCATTCCGCACCAAAGAATGATAGTTACGATGACCCTGGAGCTGAGCGACGAACCGGGGGAGCTTCTAAAGGCTCTCCAGCCCGTCGCCGACAAAGGGGGGAACATAGTGAGTGTGACCCACCAGCGCGGCGAGGTGACGCCGCGCGGGACGCTTCCCGTCGAGATAACGTTCGAGATAGTCGAGGAACGTCTCCAAGACGTTCTCGACAGCCTGCAGGATATGGGGATACGCGTCGCCAAGTTCGGGGAGGAGAAGTTTCACGAGTCGATGACCGTCGTCCTCGTCGGTCATCTCGTGCGCACCGACGTTACCGACACCATCAAGAGCGTCGAGGACGAGGGCGTCAAGATAGTCGACTTCTCGCTCGCAATGCCGGACGATGCAGAGGATACGTCGAGCGCGCGTCTCGTCGTCAACGCGACCTGTCACGAAAAGCTCGCACAGGCGGTCGAAGCTATCGAAGATGTGTGTGAACGGAAGGACCTTGTCAAGATGCAACCCATAGGGGTGGTCTGAGTGGTGCGCGTAGCACTCGTCGGCTTCGGTGCCGTGGGACGCGGCTTTGCCGACGCCGTCCTCGGCGGTGCGCCCGTCGACGTGGACGTTGTTCTGGTCGCCGACTCGTCGAGCGTCACGGTCGACGACGAGGGACTTGACCTCGCAGAGGTGAAGAAACGCAAGGACGACGAGGGGGTCGTCGGCGACGGTGACGACACGGCGGATGCGCTCGAAGATGCGGATTACGACGTTCTCGTAGAGGCGAGTCCGACGACGCTCGGCGATGCACAACCCGCGTTCGGTTACATGATGACGGCGATAGAGAAGGGGGCGCACGTCGTCACGTCGAACAAAGGTCCGTTGGCGATGCGTTACGGCGAGGTGATGGAAGCCGCCGACGAAGCGGGCGTCGAGGTGCGCATGGAGGGGGCTGTAGGAGGCGCTATACCGACGATAAACACCGTACGTGAATCGCTCGCGGGCGACGATATCTCGGAGGCGCGCGGCATCCTGAACGGCACCTGCAACTTCATTCTGACACGTATGCTCGAAGAGGGTCTGACGTACGAACACGTCCTTGGCGAGGCGCAGGATATGGGTATCGCCGAAGCGGACCCGACGTTCGACGTTGAGGGTATCGACACGGCGCTCAAATGCGTCATACTGTCGAACGTCCTTTTCGACGGCGAACGCACGCTTGACGACGTCGACGTGACCGGTATCACGGAGGTCACGCCCGACGCTCTGCGCCTCGCGCGCGAGTCGGGGCACGTCGTGAAGCTCGTAGGCGAGGTTTCGGAGG
>JBKHFQ010000041.1:0-8637 GCA_046540135.1 Halobacteriales archaeon | reverse complement strand
CCGTGTCCATGCCCCTGCTGCGCTCGCAAGACGGGCACGCGTGGACGTCGTCGTTGTTGTTGCCGAACACCTTTGCGTAGCTTTCACTTACGTACGAACCACATCTCTGACACCTAGCCATTCTGATGCACCTTTCTGTCGTTCTTCCAAAAACAGTTTGTGAGTATAAAGCTACTGACTTTCGTCCGTCAGAACCGCGCGGAACTTCTCCCGGAACTCGTCGAGAGATCCGTCGTTATCGATACGTACGTCGGCGTCTTCGATAGCGTCGCCCATGCCGTAGCCGAGTTCGCGTTCGTCGCGTTCGCGTAGCTCGTTGCCGGTCGCCATGTCGTCATCCCTGTCGCGGGCGCGGACGCGTTCGAGACGTGTCTCAAAGGGCGCTTCGACAGCGACAAGGACGAAACCGTCGCCGAACTCGTCGCGGAAGTAGTCGGCTTCGTCGTCGCTCCGCAGACCGTCTACGACAACGACCGGGGCGCTCTTTGCGCGTATCTCCTCGATGCACCGACGCGCGACGGCATCGTCCCCTTCCTCCTCTCGGAGTGCCGTCGCAACGCTCCCCATGTTCTCGTCCGTCGGTTCGAGTCCGCGGCGCTCGACTTCATCGCGGATTACGTCTCCCATGGTGACGACAGGCACGCCCTCGTCACGCGCGAGACGCGCCGCCTCGCTCTTGCCGCTTGCTGGCATTCCGACGACGCCTACGACCTTCATATGGAGGAGACGACGCACCCGCCGCTGTAAGGCGTTACGGTACGCCGAGGAGGTCAAGCACGCCTGCTTCCTCGACGGCTTCCGCCGCGGTCGACGGAGTGACGCGGTCGAGTTCGGGTAATGTGCGCGTTGGGACGCCGTTAACGCGCTCTACCTCGTCGGGGTTGGTGCGCTCGGCAGGGTCCGGCGCTTCGGGGAAACGGTTGACGACGACGCCTGCGACAGGAACGTCGCGGCGGCGCAACGCCTCGACGGTTAACGCCGTATGGTTGAGCGTTCCGAGAGAGGGGCGCGCGACGACGAGCGCGGGTAGCGATGCATCGGCGACGAGGTCGGCGAGCGAGACATCGGGCGTGAGCGGTACGCGCAGACCGCCGACGCCCTCGGCGACGACAAAGCCGTCGCCCGTGGGCGGACGCATCGCGTCGGCGTCAAGTTCACGCCCCGCGCGCTCGGCGGCGACCTTGGGCGCAAGGGGTTCGTCGAGGAAGAAAGGGCAGACTTCCTCGAGCGAGGCATCGACGGCGTCTGCGAGGAACCGTGCGTCGGCGCGCCCGCCCGACTCGACGGGCTTGTACGGGACCGCATCGACGCCGTTACGGCGGAGGGCGAACGTCAGACCGCCAGCGACAACCGTCTTTCCGACGCCCGTGTCGGTGCCAACGACGAAGACACCGCGAGCGTCGGTCATACAGCCTCCTCGAAGGCGCGTGCGACGCGTTCGGCGTGGTCGTGCGTATGCGCCGCTGTCATCGAGATGCGTATACGGCTCGTTCCTTCGGGGACGGTCGGCGGACGTATCGCGGGCGCGAAGACGCCGTGGTCACGCAGTTGGTCCGCAACCGCCAGCGCCTCCTCGGCTTCACCCACGACGACCGGGAGGATATGCGTGTCGCCGTACACCTCGTACCCCGCGTCCTCGACGCGTTCGCGGACGAGAGCTACGTTCTCACGGAGGTCGTCGCGTAACGCGTCGCCCTCGTCGCCGCGGACCACCGAAACCGCCTCGCGCGAGACGGCGGCGTCGACGGGCGACAGTCCCGTCGAGTATACGAATGACCGTGCCTCGTTGACGAGCAGAGAACGCGTATCGTTGTCGGCGGCGACGAAGCCGCCCTGCGAACCCAGTGCCTTCGACAGGGTGCCTATCTGAATGTCGACAACATCGGTCAGACCGAGCTCGCCGACGGCGCCCGTACCTTCGTCGCCGACCACACCCGTCGCGTGCGCCTCGTCGACCATGAGGTAGCCGTCGGGGTCGTCCCGCGTAACGGACGCGAGTTCTTCGAGAGGGGCAACGTCGCCGTCCATCGAGAAGACCGTGTCTGTCACGACTAGCTTGCGGCGTGCGTCAACCGACCCGTACTTCTCGCGCAGGTCGTCTGCGTCGGCGTGCTCGTAGACATGCACGTCAGCGCCGGAAAGACGACATCCGTCTATTATGCTCGCGTGGTTGAGCGAGTCGGAGAAGACGGCGTCGCGTTCGTCGAGGAGGGCGCCGAGCGTACCGACGTTCGCCGCGTATCCGGACGAGAAGACGAGCGCTGTCTCGGTGCGTTTGAGCGACGCGAGCGCGTCCTCAAGTTCGCGGTGAGGTTCAAGATTTCCCGAGACGAGGCGCGACGCGCCCGCACCCGTCCCGTACTCGCGCGCCGCCTCCGCCGCCGCGTCCGCGAGACGGTCGTGCGTTGCCAAGCCGAGGTAGTTGTTCGAGCAGACGACGAGTGCGTCCTCGCCGTCAACGGCGGTGGCGGGCGCTGCGTCGTACGTCTCGTACATCTCGCGGTACAGACCGCGCTCCCTGCGCTCGTCGAGTTCGGGGTACACGGTCAGAACCGCGGCATCATCTCTGCGGGTCCTTGGAGACCGTACACGCCGTTCTCGTTGTAGAAGACGCCCGCACGCAGGTATCCGAGCGCGGGACCGTTGACGTTCGCCGCCATGCTCGTGTCGTCGTCGAGTTGGAACGTGTTGGTCGCCGTCTCTCCGTCGAACGTCGTGCCTGTGACGCGTACCGTCGTCGTCGTAGGCTTCTCGTCCTGCGTAACGTCGAGAATGCCGCCGACCTTGACCTTGTCGGCGTCACAGACACCCGCGCGCTCCAGAAGCCGGTCGTCGGCGTGTTCCATGTCGTGGAACTCCAGAACGCCGTCGTGTTCGTCGATAACCTCGCGTATCTCGTCGTCGGACATCTCGGAGACGGTTTCGAGGTCGTAGCCGTCGAGGTGTGCGATGTCCTCGCGGACGGTGCCGACGTTGCCCTCGTAGCCGCTCTTGAGACCGACCCCCCACCATATTTCGACCTCCTCTATCTCGACGAACGACTGCGCGGCAACGGAGGCGGCTCCCGTCAGAAATCCGGGTGTGGCGCCCGCGCCGCAGACGAATGTTACGCCTGCCTCCTTCAGGTCGTCCTCCCTCTCCTCCATCTCGTCGATGACGCGCGAACGCTTGAGGACGTCGACCATTACGCCCTCGTACCCCGCCTCAACGAAACGGTCGACCGTCTCCGGAATGAACGAGTGGGGGATGTTGGGGAGCGCCATGAGAACAGCATCGATACCCTCGTGGACATCGATTACGTCGCCTACCGAGTCGTCGGTCGTACGTCCGTCGGGGAGCGCCGCGACCTCGCTTCCGTCCCTTGCCGCGACCGCACCCCCGTCCGCCGCAACGAGGGCGTCGTAGTCGACGCCGTCGAAGTCGACCGCGACCCCTCCGCTGTCACAGACCGCGACCGGCGTGAGTTCGTCCTTGTGCTCCATGACGCGGAGCGTACGCTTACCTATACCGCCTGTACCGAGTACCGCAACGTTCGTGATGTTGTCAGTCATTGTACGTTATCCCATATCCTTTATCTCCATGCCGACGCTCTCTATCATCTCCTCGTCGCCTTCGGCATCCTGCCCCTCCGTCGTCAGGTAGTCACCCACGAGAAGACCGTTCGCACCCGCGCGGAGAACGTCGCTCTGTCTGTCCTTGAGGTTCTCCTCACGCCCTCCGGTGAGACGTATCACCTTGTCGGGCATGATGAAACGGTACAGAGCGACGCCCTGGAGTATCTCGGGCACGGTTATCTTCGAATACTCCTCGAAAGGAGTGCCGGGTACGGGGTTGAGTATGTTGATTGGGACGGTATCCACGTCGACGCGGCGGAGTTCGAGAGCCGCCTCGACGCGGTGTTCGACGTCCTCACCCATACCGAAGATGACGCCCGCGCAGACGTGCATACCCGCCTCCTGAGCGACCTCGATTGCGCGCACCCGGTCCTCGAAGTCGTGTGTCGTCACGACGTTGTCGAAGAACGACGGCGCTGTCTCGATGTTGTGGTTGAAGTGCTGTAACCCAGCCTCACGGAGTTCGCGCGCCTCCTCCTCGGTAATGAGACCGAGCGAGGCGTCGGGTTCGATGTCCGTCTCGTCGCGTATGAGACGGACGGATTCGAGAACCTTTTCGAACTCGTCGGGACGTTTCTCCTTGTCGATGCCGCGCTCCGCGACGACGATACCGAACCTGTTCGCGCCGTCCGCCTCGGCGCGCTTCGCGGCGTCAAGTATCTCCTCAGGTTCAAGAAAGTCGTACCTGTCGACATCTGTGTCGAAGTGCGCCGACTGGGCGCAGAAGCCGCAGTCCTCGGCGCATCCGCCGCTCTTGGCGTTCACGATAGAGCAGGTGTCGACGCCGTCGCCCATGTTCTTCTCGCGTATCTCGTCCGCCGCGTCGACGACGGCGTCGACGGGCGCTTCGGCAAGGCGGTAAGCCTCGTCCCCGCTGACGCGTTCGTCGTCGAGCGCCTTCCCCTTCATCTCGGCGACGAATGCTTCGTCAACCATGAGCAGACACAGGTTGACGTACTTGTTAACTCTTATGATAGAAGGGGTTGACGAGACTGCGTTGCGCAACCGGCGGAACCGTTTTGTCGGCGGAGGCTACCAAAAAACCATGGCGGAACCAGCCTCAACCGTGTTCGAGAACGTTCTCCGGGATGCTGTAGCAGGTGTCGTCGACGCCGCGCCACGTGCCTTGCTGGGACTCTTCTTCCTCGTGGTGGCGTACGTCGTTATAAACACAGCACTACGTGTTCTACGCGGCGGTCTACGGAAGGCGTACCCCGATGACCAGAGGCTCGTCGCCGACCTCCTCACGACGGTAGCGGGCGTCTTCGCCTGGTTCGGGACGGCTCTCGTATTTTTTGACATCGTGGGGATAGGAAGGATAGCCGCGAGCCTCGGTACCTCAACGGGTTTCGTCGCGCTCGCGTCTCGTACGCGCTTTCGGGCATGATAGCCGACACGGTTGCAGGCGTCTACCTGCTCCGTGACCCAGACTTCAACGCCGGCTACACCGTCAAAGCGGGCAACGTGGAGGGCGCCGTACGTTCGATAGAGCTACGCAAGACGCGTTTCGATGTCGACGGCGACACCGTGGTAGTCTCCAACAGCGAGGTAGAGAAAGGATGGACGGTCTTGTCTCAGTCGTAAACCACCGCGTCGATGGCATCGTCGTTGCCCGCGACGAGAACGCTGTCGTCTTCACGGAAGACGAAGTCGGACGGTAGGTCGGTGATGACGTTGCCGTCACGTTCCACCGCGACAACCGCGAAGTCGGCGTCCGAGACGGGTGGTTTGTCGGCACGGCTTCCCGCGAACACCGAGCCATCGATACGGACAACCTTTAGCTGGCGGTCGTACGAAAGTATCTCCTCGCGGAGTACCTCCGCGGCGAGTATCCTGCCGCTTATCTCCGGTAGTGACAGGACGTAGTCGGCACCCGCCTGACGTATCTTGCTTTCGTTCTCCGAGTCGTTAACGCGCGCTACTATGTCGGTGTCAGATACGATCTCGCGTGCTACGAGTACCGTCAGGATAGCCTCGTCATCGTCCTGTACGGTAACCACAAACGCCGTCGCATCCTCGATTCCCGCCTCACGTAGGGTGTCCTCCTCGGTAGCGTCTCCAACGACATCAACGCCTTTGAGGTCGTCGATGTCGATGACCGTACAGCGGGCGTCGGTGGATTCAAGACGTTCCTTCACGGTCGAACCAACCTCGCCGTACCCCGCTATCACGACGTGCGTCTCAGTTCCGTTACCCGTCTGCATACGTCTCTCAAACTCGGCGAGTTCGTCCTCAGGTCCCGCGACGAGAAGGACGGTGTTGTTGTCTATACGTGTCTCAGGCGGCGGAGACGGAACGAAAACACCTTGGTCCCAGACGCCCGCGACCGCGAGGTTAGTGGAGTCGAACTCCTTGCAGTCCCCGAGGCGTCTACCGTACAGAGGGCTACCGGGGAAGACCGTCAGTTCGACTATAGCGAACCCGTCGCCAAGACCGGTGACATCGCTGTAAGCGAGGCTGACCTCGTTCCGTATCCTCTCGGCGATACGGCGTCCGACGAGATGGCGCGGCGTCAGTACCGCGTCGGCACCCGCGTACCGCAGGTATTTTTCGAGAGACAGGTCGCGGACGAGTACGATGACGCGGACATCGGAGTCTATCTCGCTCACCGACAGGACGACGCTCGCGGACTCAGAGTCGTCGGTGTCGACTACGACCGACGACGCGCGGTCGACGCCGACGCGCCGAAGGTCGTCGGACGACGAAGGGTCACCGTGTGCAACTTCTATCCCTTCCTCCCTGAGTTCGACAGCCCTCTCCTCGTCGTCGAGAAGCACGACGTAGTCCACATCCCTGTGCTTGAACTCGTCGACGAGCTGTTCGGTCCGCGGCGTGTAGTCACAGACGACGACGTGGTCGGTCATATCGACGGACCGAGGGACGGTAGCTGAAAGCACCTCTTCGAGGACGGGGCTGAGGACGTAGGGCAGTACGATAAAGACGAGCAGGAAGGTCGAGAGGTCCATAGCTACTATGAGCAGGTTTGCGACGGACGTCTCCCACGGGGCGTCCGCTCCGTAACCCGTGCCCGTGTACGTCTCGACCACGGTGCGCAACGAGTTGAAGTAGGTCGGTGAGCGCCCCTCGAAGACGAGCATCGTGTAGTGGTAGACGAACGACGATATGAAGATGAGAACGACGATTGCGACGACGGTCGTAACGGCGCGACGCTTCCACAGCTTCATACGGTGTCGGCGGATGGCACGGATAAAACAGTTCCGCCAACTTCGAGCGCGTGCGCGCTTTTCGGTGGGTTTATGTCGTCCAGCCGTCCGTTTGAACTGTGAGTATCTTAGTACAAACATATCCTAAAGACTGTGAGCGAGCCGCAACGGAGGTGCCGGAGTCGCGTGTATAGGAAGGCTCTCGTGGCTCTGATTCTCGTAACGGCGCTTGCCGCGGTGCCCGCCGTCACAGCGGAGGAGCAGGTCGTGGGTTCGCCGGAGATAGACGTATCGGTGGCGGACAACCGGTTCGGTCCGAGCGACCGCGGGACGCTCGACGTTGTCCTGTCGAACTCCGGCGATGTGACGAACGGAGGACCCGCGGAGTACGAGGAGCGCGTAAAGACGGCGAGGAACGTCCGTGTCAGTATCGACGAAGGGAACGCTCCGATAGATGTCAAGACGGGTACGGTCACGCTCGGTGCCGTAGAGGACGGCGTACCACGGACGGCTTCTTTCGGTATCGAGACCGGCGAGTCGGTCGAACCGGGGCGGTACGAGATACCTGTTGAGATAGAGTACGACTCGACGCGGGTCGTCGAGTATCTCGAAACGGCGTCGTCGCCCGGTTACACGGGTCCGCGTTACAGCGACTTCGACAGGTCGGTGACCGAAACCGTTGAGATAGTCGTCGAAAGCGAACCGCGTTTCGATGTCGTGTCGGAAAACTCGTCGAACCTGTACGCGGGCGACTCGGGTATGTACGAACTCACCGTCCGCAACGTCGGCGACGAGACGGCGCGGGACGCGACGGTACGTCTAACATCGGGTTCGCGTAACATCGCGTTCGGACCGCTAACGAACCCGCGCGGGTCGACATCGGTGTCGGCGTCTGATATCGCTCCCGGAGAGACGGCGACCGTCTCGGCTAAGATTAACGCCGATACTGAGACGACCGAGGGGGAATACCCCGTGACGGCACGCGTCGGCTTCGACAACTCGAACGGTGTCAATGATATCTCCGACAACCTGTCGACCGACATCTTTGTCGATGACGAACGTAGCTTCCGTCTCGAAAACCTCGAAACCAAAAGCCTGCGGGTCGGCGAGGACGACGTGGTCGTGACGGCGGACGTGGTTAACGAAGGACCCGCTCCGGCGTACAACGCCGTTGTCACCGTCTCCGACGAGGGTTCGATAACCCCGACGGGACCCGAATCGGCTGTCGGTACCCTGTCGCCGGGCGAGTCAAAGAACGTCGAGTTCAGGCTCGCGGTGAGCGAGGACGCCGAACCGGGTAACAGGTCGTTAGCGTTCGGTGTCGAGTACGAGAACGAGGAGGGCGACCTACGGAGTACAGAGACACCGGTTCGAGAACGCGTGACGGTAGGGGAGGAACGTGACGACTTCGAGGTTGTGGACGTGGAGACATCAGTCACTGCCGGTGGTAGCAACGAGCTACGAGTTGACGTACGTAACACGGGCGACTCGAAGGTCGAGGACGCCAACGCCAAGGTCTTCCTTAACGACCCGCTCTCGTCGTCGGACAACAGCGCCTTCCTCGGCGAGATGGACGTGGGTGAGACACGGACGGCTGTCTTCACCGTCTCAGCAACAGGCGACGCCGTGGCGAAGGAGTACGCCGGGTCGCTCGAAGTCAGGTACGAGGACGGATCGGGCGACACGGAGCTATCCGACGGCATAAGCTTCGGTATTCCGGTTGCCGAGTCGTCGGGAGGTATCCCGACGGCGTACGTCGTCGCAGGTGTTCTCGTCCTCGTAATCGCGGGCGGCGTCTTCGTATACACACGGCGTTAGCATGGACGGTCTCAGAGACGCGTTTACGGCTGTCGGAAGAA
>JBKHFQ010000040.1:0-8648 GCA_046540135.1 Halobacteriales archaeon | reverse complement strand
CGTATCTTCCGAGCGCCACCGTGAGGGAGAAGGAAGCAAGAGCGACGATGGCTACAGCGACGAGGTACACCGCGACGGTGCCAGCGTCCAACGAGAGTTTGAGACGGTCAAGTGCTACCATTACCCCGCTTCTCGGAAAGCCGACGAAGTAGAGCGCGAGGAGCGCGAAGACGGCGTTCGACGAGTCGACACCCGAAACCGCAACTATGAACTCGCGCATCGACTCGGGTTCCGTCTCCGAGTCGGGTAAGAGACTCTGCACGAAACCCGTCGCGACGGCGGGTGAGACGCCGGGTAGCCATCCGACGATGCTCCCTGCGACACCGCCGCCGACCGCGTTGACGACCACTGAGCGCCGCGGAAGTTTCACGTCGCCGCCGTCTTGCTCCGGAATCTCCGCGTTCTCCGACGCGCTCGCAACCAGAATCGGCACGCCGAACAGACCGACGAACAGCGGCGTGAGAAGCGAGGGTTCGCCCACGACCGCCTCCGCACCGGGTTCGTGGGTCAGCACGTAGTAGCCGAGCAGTCCCGACGCGACGAGTACGACGACAGCCTTTGCGCGTACAGCGAGAGCCTCACGCCCCATCGTTCGTCCATGTCTGCCTACTTCGCCGCCGCGTTCGGTGACGAGGAGGAAGACGACGGTCGCGGCGAGTACGTGTGGCATGTACGCCGATACCGTGGAGTAGACGCGTGACATAACGAAGGCGACCGGAACGGCGGCGGCGAAGGCGAAGACGACGGCGAGCATGCTACCCGCCGCCGAAAGCACCACCGCCTCGCGTCCGTCGCCGTCGAGTACCATACGGTGTCCCGGAAGAGCGACGAGAGCCATCGACTCGTCGGGCACGCCGATTACGACGCTCGGGACGATGTCGAGGAAGGTATGTGTCACCGACGCCGCGACGAGGGCGACGCCGAGCGCCGCGGGCGGAGCGTCGATACTTGGGGCGACGGCGGCGAGTAGAAGAGCGAGGTTGTTGACGTGGAGTCCCGGAGTGAGGCCGCTTATGCAACCGATGACAAAACCGACGACGCAGAACGCGATGAGGGCGACGGCGTCCATCGCCCTACTTTTTCGCTACCGCTCCTCGCTGTCGAGAACGCGTATGTGGTCGCCGCGCACTGTGACGGGTATCGGGACGGTCGACTCGTGAAGTTCGACCGTCACCTCCTCGCTCGCCTCGTCTATGCGTTTTATGCGCGCCTTCTCGCCCTTGAACGGACCGCTGATAATCTCGACCACGTCGCCCTCGTTGACGCCCGAAACAGACGGCTTGGGCGTCAGGAAGTGTTCGACCTCCTGCATGCTCGTCTCCCCTTCGACCATCGAGTGTGCGTGCGGTATGCGCTCTATGGCGCGCTCGACGGCGTTCTCGTCCTCCGCCTCAACGAGGACGTACGCGGTCACGTCGCTCGGCACGAGCGCGGACAGTACACCCGGGTTGTCGCGGTCGGCGAGCATGTCCGCGACCGTCGTTTCCTGACTCGCCGTCGTCTTGACTGCGTAGATGCTCATTTTACGGAGGTAGTGGTCGCATTCCTACGTATATCAGGAAGCCTATGATGCCCACGAAAAGAACGCCCGCGCCGGCTATCATCGCCACCTGCTTGAACTCGTCCCACGTCGGCGTACGGGCGAGCTTGAGCACCCGGAGGTAGTCGTTTACGTTCAGATTGAAGTACTTTCCCATCGGAGAGGCGTACTCGACGCCGGAACTTTAGTGTTACCCTAACGTTTCACTCGACGTAGTCGATGCCGCTTGTCGAGGCTTCGGTCGATACGTCCGTCGCAGGCGTTCCGGTCGCCTCATCCTTCTTTCGCGTCACCTCGTCGCCGTAGATCTGTGGACTTTCGACGCCCGTGACGACTATCATCGTACGCATCGAGCCTTCGAGGTCCTCGTCTACGGACGTGCCCCAGATGATACGTGCGTCGGAGTCGATACGGTCGTAGATGTCGTCGACGACGCCCTCCGCCTCCTCGATGGTCATGTCGTTGCCGCCCGTGACGTTGACAAGTGCTGACGACGCTCCGTCGATGTTTACGTCGAGGAGCGGCGAGCGGAGCGCCTTCTGGACGCTCTCCTCAGCCTTGTTTTCGGTGTCGCTCTCGCCCAGACCTATCATCGCAACCCCTCCGCTCTCCATGACCGTGCGCACGTCGGCGAAGTCGAGGTTGACGAGACCGGGCTTGGTGATGAGTTCGGTAATGCCCTTGACGGAGCGCATCAGAACCTCGTCGGCGACGCGGAAGGCGCGCTTGACGGGCAGACCGCCGACCGACTCGACAAGACGGTCGTTGGGCACGACGATAACGGTGTCGGCGACCTCGCGGAGGCGTTCGAGACCTGCCTCGGCGTTGTTGCGACGCACCTCTCCCTCGGCGGTGAACGGCGTCGTGACGATAGCGATTGTGAGCGCGCCCTCGTCCTGCGCCGCCTGTGCGACGACGGGTGCGCTTCCTGTCCCCGTTCCGCCGCCGAGTCCTGCGGTGACAAAGACCATGTCGGAGCCTTCTATCTGGGACTGTATCGCGTTCTGAGACTCGATGGCGGCTTCCTCGCCGACCTGTGGAACCGAGCCAGCGCCGCGTCCGCCCGTCTTCTCCTCGCCGATGAGTATCTTCTCGTCCGCCTCTATGTCGACTAGGTGCTGAACGTCGGTGTTGGTGGCAACCGTCCGCGCGCCTTCGATACCCTCCTCGAACATGCGGTTGATGGTGTTACAGCCTCCACCGCCGCATCCGACGACGGTTATCGTTGTCTTGAGGTCGTCGAGTACCTCGCGTAACTCCTCGTCGCTGGTGCGCGCGTTGACCTCGTCCGATGGTTCGGCTCCGCCCGTTTCCTTTTCTGCCGTCGGTTCGTCGTCGGTCGGGTCGAACGACGGTGTCGTCGTTGCGTCTGCCGACGGGGATTTCGCCTTTTCTTCCGAGGTTTCACCACCGCTTTCTACGTCCGCGTCCCTTCCGGCGTCTTTCTCAGCCTCTTCGAGGGCGTCTTGAACGATTTTATCCATAGTATTACCTCTCCGGTGTCTGTGAGTCCAATAACGAAACCGCGCATATAACGTTACGTCAGACACGCGGATGACGCGTCATGCATCGTAGACGAAGACGTGGTGTTCGGTTTCGTGTACGTCTTGGGGACGCACCTTACCATCATCCGTTTCAACCGTCTCGCCCGCCGATAGCCTTCCGAAATCCGGTCCTTCCTCCACGCCGAGCTCGCGCGCCGCGTCGGCGTCGAAGACCTCGCGTTCGACAACGACGCGTCGGTCGTCTACGGTGACACCGTGTTCCCGTCGGAGAATCTCCGCGAGCGCCTCGGCGAGTTCGCGCGCTTCGCCCGCGGGTACCGCCACGTTTTCGACGCGTCCGTTCTCCTCGACGTAGCCGAGAGCGTGTCTTTCGAGCGCCTCGTTGGTCTTGTCGGCGTCGACGTTACGCGCCTCGCGGACGAGGGCGGCGTCGAAGCTTGCGGCGTTCGCGGTGTCTACGCCCTCCTTCTCGGCGCGTTCGGTTAGATGTGCTTCGCCCGCCTGTGCGTCGAGAGCATCCTCAACGGCTTCGACCGTTTCTTTAGGAACACCGGCGCGTTCGCGCAGACGAGTCTCCGATACCGCCGGGAAGTCGACCGTCGACTCCGTCGCGTTGCCGTCGAGAACGACGGCGTCGGCTTCCGACGACTCGTACGCCTCGTGGAGGAGTTCGTCGTCAACCGGAAGGTCGTAGTCCGCGACGATGTGCCCGACCGCGGCGTCGGTTTCGAGCGCGATACGCGTGAAACGTGGCGCGTAGTGTCCGCCGCCGACGCCGACGACGGTTGTACGCGGTTCGTCGCGTTCGCCGAGCGAAAGAACGCCGTCCGCGACGGTCCGCGCCGCGTCGTCGCGTTCCCACTCGTCGGGTCCGCTTCCGATCTCTGCGAAGACCGATGAAGTTTCAAGCTCCGACGGACCGTGGTGCGTCGCCTCGATGCAAGCGTCGAACCCGTCGGGTGCGTTCGTGTCGAAGAAACGCAGGAGATGCTTGGTCGCTGAGGGTGCGGGCGCGGCAAGGCTACGCGGCTCACCGCCGTACTCCGCTCCATCGAAGTTACCCGTGTGGTGCGCCGTCAGAAGCGGACCTGTGTCGCCCGAATGACGTGAGACGAAGACGACGAGTGACACGTTGAACGCGTCGCGTAGCGCGTCGTCAACGCCGTCGTAGTACAGGTGCAGACCGTCCTTCTCGACCATGACGAAGCCCTCGTCTGCGCCGCCGTAAGTCCATTCACGCTCCCACGGACCGCGCGGTTCGTGGCGTGTCCAGTCCGCCGCGTCGAGGAGCGCATCGCGTATAGTCAGCGAAGCCTGGTCCTCACGCGAAACGACGACCGAAATCATGCTTCGTCTTCTTCGAGAGCGTCAGGGAGACGTTCGGCGAGTTCGCTCGACAGTATCACGTCGGCGTTCCCGCGGACGAAATCCGGAACGTCGTCGGCTACGAAGACGATGCGTGCATCCGGGTTGAGTTCGCGCGCCACCACGACCTGCGTCGGATAGCCCTCTCCTACGACAACGGCGTCGGCTTCCTCGACACCCGCCTCGCGTAACGCCTCTGCGCCGAATCCGTCGACGACCGTTACGTCGTGCCCCGCGTCGCGGAGCGCATCCCCGTCGTAACCGACAGCGACGACCTTCATTCGTACTCTATCGTCGCGGGCGGCTTGTGTGTCACGTCGTAAGCGACACGTGCGACGTTTGGAAGCGTCCCCGTAATCTTCGACTGTATCCGCTGGAGCGTGTCCCAGTCGAGGTCGATAGCCTGCGCCGTCATGCCGTCGCGCGACTCGACGGCGCGCACCACCACAATCCAGCCGTGGACGCGCTCGTCGCCCTTGACGCCGGTTCCCTGTCCGATTACGGCGGCGAGCGCCTGCCAAGGCTCGTACTCCTCCACCTCGTCCTCGACGACGGCGTTCGCCTCGCGCGCAACCTTCAGCTTCTCCTCGGTCACCTCGCCGACGACGCGTATGGCGAGTCCGGGACCGGGGTACGGCATACGTTCGCTTATCGCGGGCGGCAGGTCGAGTTCGCGCGCCACCTCGCGCACCTCGTCCTTGTACAGGTCGCGGACGGGTTCGACGATGCCGTCGAAGTCGATTACGTCGGGAAGCCCGCCGACGTTGTGGTGTGACTTGATGTTACCCTCGGACTCGACGCGGTCGGGGTATATCGTGCCCTGAACGATGTAGTCGGCGTCGACTTCGCGTGCCACCTCTTCGAAGACGCGTATGAAGTTCTCACCGACGACCTTGCGCTTCTCCTCCGGGTCGGTGACGCCTTGCAACGCCTCCAAGAACCTGTCGCGCGCGTCGATAACGCGGAGCGAATCCATGTAGTCGAACGTCTCGCTTACCGTCTCCGTCTCGCCCTTACGCATGAGTCCTGTGTCGACGTAGACGGGCGTGACGTTGTCGCCGACGGCGCGGTACGCGAGCGTCGCGCAGACGGACGAGTCGACGCCGCCGGAGAGCGCCATAATTGCGCGTCCATCACCTATCTCATCCTCGATTTCGTCGACCGCGTCGTCGATGAACTCGGGGGCGTCGACCATCTACGCCACCTCCTCGACGTTGACGGCTTCGCTCGTCTCGACCGCGGCGCCGACGAGTCCGACGAACGGTGGCGACGGCTTACCGGGGCGCGACCTGAACTCCGGATGGAACTGTGTGCCTACGAAGAACGGGTGGTCGGGTAGTTCGAGTATCTCCATACGTGTGCCTGACGTTGAGGTTCCTGAAAACACCATCCCTTCGTCTTCGAGTCGGTCGATGTAGTCGGGGTTGACCTCGAAACGGTGACGGTGGCGTTCGACGACCGAGTCCGTCCCGTACAGTTCGCGTGCCACCGTGCCGTCGTCGATGACGGTCTCCTTGTCGCCGAGACGCATCGTCCCCCCAAGGTTCTCCACGTCGTACTGTTCGGGCAGAAGATCGATGACGGGGTGCGGCGTCCCCTCGTCTATCTCCGACGAATGTGCGTCTTCGAGACCTACGACGTTACGTGCGTACTCGATGACAGCCATCTGGAAGCCGAAACATAGACCGAGGAAAGGCACACCGTTCTCGCGTGCGTAACGGACCGCTCTTAGCTTCCCCTCTGTCCCACGCTCTCCGAACCCACCCGGAACGACGAGCGCGTCGGCGGATTCGAGCCGCGCGAAGTCTTCCTCGTCCATCCGGTCTGTCTCCACCCATTCGGTCTCCACCTCGACGTTGTGGCGCAGACCCGCGTGTTTCAACGCCTCATAGACCGACAGGTAGGCGTCCTCGAAGTCGTACTTTCCGGCAAGCGCCACCTTGACCGTCCCCTCCTGTTCCTGCGTCACGACATCGCGCCACTCGGTGTCTCTACCACGGCGTTCGATACCGAGTTCGTCCATCGCATACGCGTCGAACCCCTCGTCTTCGAGAAAGAGAGGGACGTGGTAGATATCGTCGATGTCGGGCGCGCTTACGACGGCGTCCTCGGGAACGTCACAGAACAACGAGATTTTCTCGCGTGTCTCGTCCTCAAGCGGGTCTTCGGACCGCCCGACGACTATATCGGGGTGCAGACCGATTTCGCGCAACGCCTTGACGCTGTGCTGTGTCGGCTTCGTCTTCTGTTCGCCGTTGTTCGTGAGCGGTACGAGCGTCACGTGTATCAGAAGGAAGTCGTCGTCGTCCTCCTCGTTCCCCATCTGGCGCACGGCTTCAAGGAACGGCATGCCTTCGATGTCGCCCACCGTGCCGCCGAGTTCGACTAGACAGACATCGTGCCCCTCGCCGCAGTCGCGCACCCGTTGCTTAATCTCGCGCGTCACGTGCGGTATTATCTGTACGGTCTTGCCGAGGTAGTCGCCCGACCGCTCGCGGTCGATTACGCTCCTGTAGACCTTCCCGGTCGTGATATTGTGCTCCGAGGTCATCTCGGTGTCGAGGTAACGCTCGTAGTTACCGAGGTCGAGGTCGACCTCGCCGCCGTCCTTGAGGACGTACACCTCGCCGTGCTCGTACGGGTTCATCGTGCCGGCGTCAACGTTGAGGTACGGGTCTATCTTGACCGCCGTCACGTCCAACCCGGCGTTCTTGAGCAAACGACCGAGCGATGCCGCCGTGATACCCTTTCCGAGTCCGGACATAACGCCGCCCGTGACGAAGACGAACTTAGGAGACTTGTTCGGCATACTACCTGTAAACGAAGCCGTCTCAAATCCCTTGCGGTGTGAGGTAGTTTTTTGTTCCGAGGACGAGTAAGTCCTCTCAGATGTCGGGGAATACGGAGACTCTTGGGGACCCTGTATCGGTTCTTGACTCCTTGGGTGACGAGTACAGCGCGCGTATACTGTCGGCGCTCACCGATGAGGAGATGAGCGCCAAAGGCATAAGTGAGGAACTCGACATCCCCATTGCCACGGTCTACAGACGTATCGAAGACCTCGACGAGGCGGGTCTTATAGAGTTTGAGGGCAAGGCGCTGACGCAGGACGACAAACGCGTCAAGGTCTACCGTTCGTACGTCGACGAACTACGCGTCTTCTTCGAACCCAACGAACCGCAGGTTGAGATGAAGAAGTACTCTGAGGCGCAGAGAAGCATAGACGAAGCATGGAAGAGGATAAAGAGATGAATGACAGCAACGGCAACGACGACAGGATAAAGACGGGAATCGATGGACTCGACTCCATACTAAACGGGGGTCTGCGCAGGGACTCGACGGTGCTGGTGAGCGGAAACCCCGGAACGGGAAAGAGCATACTCGGTGCGCAGTACCTCGACTACGGCGTCCGCGAGCGCGGCGAGGGAGGCGTCTACCTAACCTTCGAGGAGACGGTGGACGACGTTGTCGAGGCGGCGGAGTCGATAGGTATGGATGAATGGGGCGACCACGTCGATAACGGCGACATCATAGTCTACGACAAGATGGACCTTCTGGAGGAGACCGACTTCTCGCAGTCGTTGACGCGTATACTCGACGATATCGACTCCGAGTCGTACAGCCGTCTCGTGATGGACTCGCTCACGATGTTCCAGATGTTCTTTGAGAGCGAACAGGAGAAACGGACGTACCTCCTGAAGCTAATCGACATACTCAAACACAACGGTTTCACGTCGCTTCTCGTACAGGAGTCTCAGGAGACGTTCCCCGACCGCGATATCGGCTTGGAGGAGTTCCTGACCGACGGCAACATATACCTCGCCCAGACCCCGACCAAGTCCGGGGCAAACCGATACATCTGGGTGGCGAAGATGCGCAAGCAGGAGATAGACACCCACGTCTTCCCCATGGAGATAGGCGAAGGCGGCATACGCGTCCACGACAACGCCGCGGGGTTCTCGTACATGAGCGGAGAGGATATCGACATGGGTTCCGAACCGGGTGGCGGGAGGGGTCTGTAGGCTCACAGCCGTCGATATAAGCGGCAGGCACGAGCGCGACGGGCGTTACCTCATGGTATGCGCCGCCGTTGCCGTCGAGACCAAGACGGACGCCGTCGATACCGTCGTGGCGATGGAGTTCGATGTCCTTGACACAGAGCGAGAACCCCGTTTCGAGGTCGTCGTCGACACGGTTTCGCGCGCCGTTTCGCGTCTCGGTGTCGAAGCGCCCGTCGT
>JBKHFQ010000039.1:0-8671 GCA_046540135.1 Halobacteriales archaeon | reverse complement strand
CGCCGAGTGTCGTCTACGGCCTGTTCGGGTACGCCTTCCTCGTCCCCCGACTCGACTGCGATGAACGCCGTCAACGCCTCTTCGAGACGCCCTTCGAGAACCGCGTCCTCCTCCGCGACGGGCGTCTCGTCCCTCGCCTCATACTCGATGTAGTCCGAGTGTATCAGCAGTAGCTTCATGTCCCGACGTATCCGCCCAGAACTAAGTAGCTTCCGTCTCATGTGAGGGTATGGAGCGCCACGACCACACGACGTGCGACGTATGCGGCGGGCGGGTCGTACACGTCCACTGTGAGTACCGGTGCAAGCGGTGTGGCTACGTCCGCGACTGCTCCGACCCCGATAGATGACCCGTGACACTTTTGTCGTCGCCGTCCGACCTAACCGTAATGAGTCTGGTATGTTCTCTCGTGGGTCACGACTGGGGAGAGGAGCGCGTCGAGACGGAGAGCAAGGAGGCACGCGGTCAAGCCGTCGTCACGGAGCGCGAGTACCGCGAATGCACGCGTTGCGGTGAGCGCCGCGTCGTCTCGGAGAACACCGAGGTACGCCCCGCCGCGGGTAACGAATCCGCCAAAGACGAGTCCGTCTCCGAGGGTGAAGAGGAGGACGAGGTGGAGGAGCAGACATCGACCTTCGCGCCGTCCGACGACTTCGAGACGGAGGAGACGGAGGACGCCGCGATACTCGACGACTCGGGGACGACGACACGCGACACCGATACAGCCGAAGACGCCGGTGTAGGAATGGATGCGGATACAGCCGACGACCTTCAGGACCGCGTCCGTGAGTCGACGGGGACCGAGGTGACGCGCGAGACGACCCCCGATGAGGACGACGACTACGTCTGTCCCGACTGCGGATTCTCTTCTTCCGACCCGTCGCTCCGCGGCGGCGACATCTGCCCCAACTGCGGCGGATACCTCGAAGAGACGTAGCACAACGCATTTGTCGTCCCCCTCCTTTTGCCGTACATGCGCTACTACAAGATGCGCCGCGGTGAGTACATAGACGAACGCGTCCCTGATATGCAGGAGAAGGTTGAGGAGTACTTCGGTGAGGTAACCGGAACCGACGAGCGCGACGGCGTCGAGATGTACGTCGTCGAGGACACGATGGTCTTCGACCGCGTCGAGGTTGGCGTTGAGGAACGGTCGAGCGCCAAGGACCGTCTTGCCGTCCATTTCGAGGAGAAGGACGTGCCGACTCTTCAGGAGGAAGGACTCCTCGACGAGGCGGGCGCGGCGCGCGAGGCGAAGAACGACTTCCTCAAAGAGGTCACCGGGCGCGATGCAAAGGCGCGGCGTGAGTCGATGAAGCGCGAGGTCGAACCCGACGAGGATGTCGACGTTTAGCGCCGCTGGATTTATACACGAGTAGGGTTTACCTTCACTAAGGGAAACCGATGGACTCGTCCGAGCTGTTAGATATACTCGGAAACGAAAACAGGAGGAACATACTCCGTCTCCTGTCACAGAAGCCGTGTTACGTCACGGAGATAAGCGAGTACATCGGTGTCTCTCCGAAGGCGGTAATCGACCATCTGGCGATGCTCGAAGAGGCAGGCTTGGTCGAGAGCCACGTTGACGACAGACGCAGGAAGTACTTTCATATATCGCGTAGCCTCCGGCTTGAGGTAGACGTATCGCCCTACGAGTTCGGCGTCAAGAGTGCCTATCCGTCGCGGTGCCGTACGAAGGTGAGCTACGAACACGTCGAGATAGACAGCATGAGCGACGATGCCGACGACCTCACAGCGCGCCTCGAACGGTTGGAGGAGATAAAGAACGAGCTATCGGTTGCCCAGAGACACGTC
Source organism: Halobacteriales archaeon (assembly GCA_046540135.1). Classification (GTDB taxonomy): domain Archaea; phylum Halobacteriota; class Halobacteria; order Halobacteriales; family Halorutilaceae; genus Halorutilus. Next base: position 6,856 of record JBKHFQ010000039.1, on the reverse strand, counting down.
CAGGCACGTATGCAGGAGATAATGGAAAGGATAGACGACAAAAAAGGTGATGGTGAGAACGGAGACGGACCGCGTGCGAGGAGCGGCGACTCTAGCTAAGTTCGTCCTCTATCGCGTCCTGCAGACCCTCGTAGTCGTTGCCCTCGACGACGGTTCCGTTGACGTAGAAGGCGGGCGTCGAGCTTATCTCCAGTTCGCTCGCCTCGCTCCTATGCCGCTGTACGGTTGAGGCGTACTCGCCCGACGAGATTGCCGACGCAACGTCCGTATCCACGTCCGTCTGCGAACCGTAGTCGGCGAGGGCACTCGGGCTACCCCAAGTGCCTCCGTTCCCTTGGTTCTGGAACGTCAGCTGGTGCCACTTCCAGTAGTTGTCAGGGTCGTTCTCCCAGACAGCGGCGGCGGCTTGTGCGGAGTTCTGCGAGTTGTCGTCTCCTATGAAGTCGACCGCCTTGAACGTGAACTTCACGTCGCCGGTCGCTATGTAGTCGTCCTTGAGGTCAGGGAAGCTGTCGCGCTCGAAGGTCGCACAGTGCGGACAGGCAAAGTCACCGACGTAGACGACCTCAACCATCCCGTCTATCTCTTCGTCGGTCGCGTTCGCCGAGACGAGCGTCGGGTCCTGTCCGTCGGCGGCACGTACGGTCTCCCACTCCTCTACATCGGCGGCGCTACCGGTAAAGAAGAGGAAGTATGCCACGACACCTATGATTCCCACCACGGCGAGGAGGGCGACGTAAGACCAGAGTTCGGAGCCTTCGTCGTCCCCTCCTCTCTGCTTCTCCTTCTTCTTCTGTTCTATCCTGCTTTCGTTCGACATGTACCGACGATATGGGGTTGACCGACAAAACTCTTGTTGCCTCGTTCCGTAAGGGCGCACAATGGAGACGAAGCCGGACCACCGCCACGCCGCGCTCCTCGTCGCCGCCGTCGCAACCGCGGGGAGCCTCTACTTCAGTCTCGGCATGGGTCTCGTTCCCTGCGACCTCTGCTGGTACCAGCGTATCCTGATGTACCCTCTTGTTTCTCTCGTCGCCGTCGGTCTGTGGCGCGACGACGTTCTCGCACCGTACGTCCTGCCGCTCAGCGTCGGCGGCTTCGTCGTCGCTGTCTACCACAACTACCTACAGATGACGCCCGCGACGGGTTCGTGTACGGGGGAGGTTCCGTGTAGCGTCGTCCAGTACTCCTTCCACGGCGTCACGATACCGCAGATGAGCCTCACGGCGTTCGGGATTATCACGGCGCTTTTCCTTCTGCCTGCCGTAGTTGGGGACAGATGACGGCAGAGACGCGTGAACTGATGCGCAGAGCGGGCGTGCAACCCGACGGAACCGGCGACAAACACTTCCTCGTCGACGACCGCGTTCTTGACCGTATCGTCGGCTACGCGCCCGATGCTGACGGCGCGCATGCTCTCGAAGTAGGCGGCGGCGTCGGCAACCTGACGGCGCGTCTAGCCGAAAAGTACGACCGCGTGACCGACGTCGAGGTTGATTCTGAACTTGCGCGTTTTCTCGACGGGGAGTTCAGCGACAACGTCGATGTCGTACACGGCGACGCTACCGATGTCTCTCTACCCGACTTCGATGTTTCCGTCTCGAACCTTCCCTACTCAGCGTCCTCGCCGCTCCTTTTCCGTCTTCTTCCGCACAGCGCGCCCCTCGTTGTCACCGTACAGAAGGAGTTCGCCGAGCGTGCGGTCGCCGAACCCGGCGACGATAACTATGGGCGCCTGTCGGTCACCACCGGCAGGTACGCCGACGCCGAGATACTCGAAACCGTGCCCCCGTCCGCGTTCTCGCCCCCGCCGGAGGTCGAAAGCGCCGTCATCCGTTTCGAACCCCACGAGGTACGCGGCGACGGCTTCTTCGACGATGTCGTACGCGCTGTCTTCACACAGCGCCGCAAGACGCTCAGGAACGCACTCCGCAACACGACGCACATTACGGGCGTGGACGAGAACGCCGTCGACGCCGTCCCCGAAGAACTCCTGTCGAAACGTCCCGGTAAGATGACGCCCGACGACTTCGAGCGCGTCGCCGACGCGTTACGCGCCGCCGCTCCCCCCGACGGATGAGACGCGAAGTCTATCCGCCGTCAGAGGATACCTACCTTCTGCGTGACGCCGCCCTTGAAGACGTTCGCTCCGAAGACGCCGTCCTTGAGGTCGGGACGGGAAGCGGCGTCGTCGCGGAGGCGCTCGCCGACGAGGCGCGGTGCGTCGTCGCCACCGACATCAACCGCGACGCCGTCCGTGCGGCACGCGAACGCGGCGTCGAAGCGGTCCGCACCGACCTAGTCGCCGGTCTTGACGCCTCCTTTGACCTCGTTGTCTTCAACCCGCCGTACCTCCCCGACGACGAACAGACCCCCGACGACGCGATGGCGGACGCCCTCGGAGGCGGCGAGACTGGACGCGAGGTAGCCGAACGTTTCCTTGACGACGTCCCGCGGGTTCTTGCCCCCGATGGGCGCGTCCTACTCGTCGCCTCGTCGCTGTCGGGCGTCGAGGAGTTCGAGGAAAGGGATGGCTACGAAGCCGAACGCGTCGCCTCGGACCGCTACTTCTTCGAGGATATAGTCGTCCTGCGTCTCCGTCTCACGCGATAGCGTTCTCGAATGCGTCGCGGAACTCGGCGGCATCGTCCTGTATCTCGTCGGTCGCGTCCTGGAGCGCGTCGAGGGGGTCGCCGCCGTCGGTCTTGATGTACAGGAGAGGGTCTGTCTGTCCACCGCTCTGTTCGGGGTTCATATCGTAGGTCGCCGCCTCGACGTAGTCGATACGCAGGAGGGCGTCCTTTAGGACGTTCATGAGGGTGTGGTCCTCGCCTTGGACCTCAACCTCTGTCTCGTCGTCGGTCTTCGACAGTATCTTGACGTTCATCGTCGGGTTTAGGCGGGTTAAGAGTTTCAACCTTGCGGTCGTCACCCCGCGTCCGTTGGTTATATGGAAGCAGGACACGAATACGCGGACGTGATACAGGAGGCTTCCTACGTCGCTCTATCGGTCGTTCTCGTCTTCATCGCGCTCGTGGCATACGTCGCGCGCCCCTCGGTGCTCCACGGGACTGCGCGCCGCGCCCGCGAGAGGTTCGTCGCCGGTATACCCATCGGCACCTTGGTCATAGTCGCCGTCAACGTCGCGTTCTTCCTTCTCGCGCAACGCGCCTACACCGGTGATGTCCTCACCGTCCCTTTCCTCTCGTGGTCGTACACCTACCCCACCGGATTCCTTACGGGTCCGATAGGGCACGCCAACGTACCTCATATCGTCGGCAACCTTACCGCCGCGGTCGTCTTCGCACCCGTTGTTGAGTACGTCATCGGTCACAAGGTCGACCTGTCGGGCGAACAGTCCCGCCGCCCTTTGGTCCGGGCGCTCGTCGGGGTTCCGCTCGCGTGGTACGGCGTCGGCGTCTTCCTGTCGTTCTTCTCTTGGGGACCGTCCATCGGCTTTTCGGGCGTCGTCTACTTCCTCTTCGGCTTCGCCGTCGTCTTCTACCCGCTCGTATCGGTCGGCTTGCTGGTAGTGACCGACGCGTTCCGAACCGTACTCAACGCACTCCGCGGTCCCGTCTCCACGGCTTCGGCGGGCGAGAGCTACGTCACGCCGTCGTGGGCTAACGTCGCCCTCGACGGACATCTTCTGGGTCTCCTCGTCGGCATCGCCGTTGCGGTACTCGTCGCACGACGACGCGGCGCGGACGTTGACGGATACAGGGTAGGGGCGGCGGTCTTCGTCATCGGACTCGCACAGGGACTCTACGCCGTCTGGACCGTTGACGGTTCGACCTACGTCCTCTACCGCGCCCTCGGCGTCGCGTTCGTCGCCCTCCTCGCCGTCCTAGTCGCCTACTTCATCGAGGTTGAGTCGTCGTCGCGTCCCCTTCTTGAACTCGACACCTTCGCTCCCCGGCGCGCCGTCTCAGTATCGGCGGTCGTCGTTCCAATCGTAGTTCTCTGCATCGTCGGGCTCGTAACGGGTCTCGGAACCGTATCGACCGTCGACGACGTTGACACCGTCGAACTGGGCGGTTACTCCGTCTGGTACGGCGAGGATGTTGAGAACGAGCGCGTCGTCTCGGTGCCTTTCATCGACGCCGCGCCCGTTAACTTCACCGTCAGCGGCGTCATCGTCTCCAACGACGACCGCGGTGTCTGGTACCGCGTCGCCTCGAAGGAACGTCTAAGTACCGACCTGTCGCGTACGTTCCTCGTCGGTGGTTTGGGCTGGTACGACGAGGTCGAGGTCGAACGCGTCGGTCTTGAATCCGCGACGGGAAACGAGTCGTACTCCGTTCTCGTCACCGCACGGAACGAGACGCGCGCTGTCTACGACTCACCTCCGGCGCGGACCCGCACCACGGTCGACGGCTGGCGTCTCAACCTGTCGGTCGACGACGGAGAACGCGCCGTCCGGATGCGCCGCGGCGACCAGCACCGTACCGTCCCCCTTAGGAACCAGACATTCACCGTTGAGGGGGTTACGTTCGAGACCGAAGACGGTCGCCTCGTCGCCGCGGTTGGGGACGAGACACGCGCCACCGTCGGACGTATCACGGGGGCGCGTCAGGACATCGGAGGGTGAGTCTCAGTCGTCGGTGTCGCTACCTCCGCCGAACTCGATACGGTAGACCTCGACGTCTATCTCACGTTCGTCTTCCTCGTGGAACTCGAACCGCCGCGGAACGACAAGCGACGCCCCGAACGCGTCCGTGACCTCGCCGTCGTCCACGAACGCCTCGACGAAGCCGAGGCTACCCGCGTTGTGGATGGTGTAGGCGACGTCCGCCACAGTCGCGGCGGCACGCAGAAAAACGCGGTCCGCACCCTCGTTCTGCGCCCCGAACGGCGGGTTCATGACGACGGTTTCGACACGTGCGACGGGAAGATCCGATACCTCGCCCTGAACCCAGTCGATCCGGTCGAAGACGCCCGTCGTCGCCGCGTTCTCCCGTCCGACTCTGAGCGCGCCCCCGTCTACGTCGACTCCCACAACCCGCGCGCCGTACAGCGCCGCTCCCACCCCGAGAACCCCTGTTCCGCAACCGAGGTCGAGGACGCGTCCGTCGAGGTCGCCGTTCCCCCACGCGAACTGGAGGATGTCGCTCGCTAACCCCGGCGGAGTCTCGTACTGTTCGAGACGCGCCACCGGGTTCTCAAACCCCGCGAGCCTCTGGAGCGCCATCTCGACCTGTCTGCGCATACGCCTCGTAGGCGCGCAAAGCTAAAAAGGCAGGTCGTTCTACACGGTGTATGTACGACGAGATACTGTTCCCGGTCAGCTTCTACCTGCTCGACCACAACGAACTCGCCGAACACGTCGTTGAGATAGCTTCGGGCTTCGACGCGTCGGTCCATGTCCTCTCTTTGACCCTCTCCGACGAGGGGAGGCAGGACATCGAGGACCACAGGAACGCCTTCGACAGCTTTGGGGCGCGTCTCGAAGGCGAGGGTATAGACTTCACGTCCGAGCTACGCGACGAACCCGTTGAGTACGACGATGTCGCTGACATCATCGTCGACGAGGCGGACGACTACGACGCCGTCCTCGTCGGTCACACGAAGGTGCGTGACGGCGGCGAGCGTACCACCGCAGAGAGCCTGATAAACCGTCTTTCCGTGCCCGTCTTCGTCGTCCCTATGCCGACGCCGCGTTTCCGTGATGTCTGACATATGACCGACGGAAAGCGTATATGACGGCGTTCCTTACTACGTCGCATGAAACGCACAGTCGTACTCGTCGTAGCCGTCTTCTTGGCTACCTCTGCGGTCGCCCTTCCCCCTGTCTCGGCACAGGACGGCGACATCTCGGTAGAGGTTTTGGTTGCAGGTGAGGAGTACGACGACGGCGAACGCGTCGAGGTTGACGACGATGAACTCACTGTCAACGTCTCCGTGGAGTCGGAGAACGAACTCAACGCCTTCGAATCGAGGCTCCATAGCAGGTCTATACTCGTGGGCGTGACAGGTAACTCGTACAACACCTCGCACCTAGTCGAAACACGTGTCGGACCCAACGAGTATACCGTCGTGGTTGAGGATGTCGACGGCAACGTCGAGCGCCACACCGTCAACTTCTACAAGGAGGCGACGACAGCGCGCGAGCTACAGACGGTCGTCGAGCGCCTCCAGAACCGTAAGGAGAGACTCGAAGACGATATAGATACGCTCGAAGACCGTAGGGACGAACTCCGTGAGACGCGTGACAATCTGTCGGACCGCCTCAACGAGACCGAGGCGGACGGCGACGGCTCCGACGGTAGCGGTGCCGACGACGAACAGGAGCCTCAGGGACTCCCCGGCTTCGGGGCTGTCGTCGCTCTCGTTGCACTCGCGCTCGTCGCGGTTCGCCGGAAGTAATATTAGGCATCCCGGCGTCCCACAGACCGGATGCAGAACCACGTCGTCGTACTCGGATACGGTCCTCTGACGCGTCCCGTCCTGGATAAACTCGGAGAGAGGACGCGTTACGTCGTCGTAGCCACCGACCCCGACCTCGCTGTACGCCTCCGTGACCGAGGCTACGATGTCGTCGAGTCCGAGTCCATCGACGAGGACGCGCTTGCCCAAGCCGACATCCATCGGGCGCGCGCCGCCGTGGTTGCGAGCGAAAGCGACGCCGACGACGCACTCGCAGTCCTGACCGTGAACGAAGCCGCCCCCCGTGTCGAGATTATCGCTGTGGCGTCCAACTCGGAGAACGCGGGGAAGCTGAGGCGAGCCGGAGCCGACACGGTCGTCAGCCCAGCCGATATCGTCGGTAAGCTACTCGTCGAGTCGGCGTTAACGGGTGAGGACACCGAGAAGATACTTGAAGAGATGCTTGATAGGGTTACGGGGCGGTAGCTAC
>JBKHFQ010000038.1:0-8837 GCA_046540135.1 Halobacteriales archaeon | reverse complement strand
GGGCGCGCTATCGCCGAGAAGGTACGTGAGACGGGCGCGGACCGTATCGGCGGTGTCGCGCTCGGCGGCGTACCCCTCGCCGCCGTCGCGTCTGTCGAATCGGACGTGCCGTACGTCATCGCACGTAAGGAGGAAAAGGAGTACGGAACGGGAAACGCCGTCGAGGGAGAACTCGAAGAAGGCGACCGCGTCGTTGTTGTCGAGGACATCGTAACGACGGGTGCAAGCGCGGTTGAGGCGGTCGAGAAGCTACGCGACGCGGGTGCCGTCGTCGAAGATATAATCGTCGTCGTCGATAGACAGGAGGGGGGACGCGAGAACGTTGAGGGCGCGCGACTGCGCATGCACGCTCTCACGACAGCGGAGGAACTCGTATGAGCTTCGACGCCGTCTCAGACGCGCTTGAATCCGACGAGATCGTGGCTCACGTCGAGACACAGAACGTCAACTCGGCGGTCCGTCTCGACTACAACGACCACGGAACGCAACATATCGGTATCGTACGCGACCGCGCTCTCGAACTCGTCGAACTCCTCCGCGACGATGTGGAGTTCGGCGTCACCGACCACGACCTAGGCTTCGGATACGAGGAGGCGCGCGTCGTCGTGGCGTGCGCCGCCACCCTGCACGACGTGGGACATCTCGTCCACCGTGATGAGCATACGAAACACTCTCTCATCCTCGCCGACGACCTTCTTGACGACGTTCTCGGCGTCTACGACACTAAGGAGCGCGTCGCGCTCAAGAGCGAGGCTCTCCACGCGATATACTGCCACCACAGCGGCAACGACCCGCTGACCCCTGAAGCCGGCGTCGTCCGCGTCGCCGACGCTCTTGACATGACGCAGGGTCGGTCGCGCCTACCATACGACAAGGGGGAGCGGAGCATCGACACCGTCTCTTCGCAGTCTATCGAGTCGGTTGAACTCAAGGATGGGGACGATGAGTTCGACGTTCCGGTCCTCGTCGAGATAGGCATGACCAACTCCGCAGGCGTCTACCAGATAGACTCGCTACTCAAGAAGAAGCTACACGGGAGCGGCATAGAGGACCTCGTGCGTATAGTCGCGGTCAACGAAGGTCACGACGACATCGTCGGGAGGTTAGAGCTTTGATACTGTCGGACCGTGACATACGGAAAAGGCTTGAAGGGGGTGCGCTCGTAGTCGAACCCCTCGACGACCCCGAACTGCAGATCCAGCCCGCGAGCATCGACCTGCGTCTCGGAAACGAGTTCTTGGAGTTCGAGCGTTCGAACATCCCCTGTATCCATCCCGAAAGCGAGGAGGAGACCGAGGAGTACACGCGTCGCCGTGTCGTTGAGGGCGGCGACGAGTACGTCCTGCATCCCGGAGACTTCGTGCTCGGCACGACGTACGAGACGGTCGAGATACCCGACGACCTCGTCGCGCGCGTCGAAGGTCGGTCGTCTCTCGGAAGGCTCGCCGTCGTGGTACACGCAACCGCCGGTTTCGTCGACCCCGGTTACCGCGGGCAGATTACGCTCGAACTTTCGAACCTCGGCACGGCGCCCGTCGCACTCCGTCCTGAGGAGATGCGTATCTCTCAGATAGTTCTCACCGAACTCTCGTCGCCCGCCGAGACACCATACGGCGAGGAACGCGGTTCGAAGTACCAGGACCAGGACGGACCGACCGCCAGCAGGATAGGCGACGACGAGGAGTGGAACTCCGAGAACTAACTCGATGACCGACGATACGAGCGCCGATGTCGTCGAAGGAGCCACGACCCGGTACCGTGACTACGGTGTCTCGGACGGATGCAGGCGTGCCCTCGTGCGGTGGGTCGTGCTTCCCTCGTGGGTCTTGCTCGGTGCTCTTACCGTCGTCTTCGCAGTCCTACGCGCCCTCGGCGTCACCGTGCCGCCCACGTACAGGTACGTACCCTTTGTCGTCAGCCTCGTCGTCTTCGGTCTTCCCCACGGCGCGGTAGACCATCTCGTTCCGGCGCGTCTCCGCGACGAACGCCCCGACCTCCGCTCAGTCGGACGCGTTATGGCTGTCTACACGGTCTTCGTCGTCGCATACGCCGTCGTCTGGTTCGTCGCACCCGGACCCGCATTCGTCTTCTTCATAGCTCTCACGCTGTACCACTGGGGACAGGGCGACCTACACGCCTCGCTCGCCTTCCTGCGCACGGACGTTCGCTCCCGGTTCGGACGCGCTGTGACGCTTGTAGCCCGCGGTTCGATGCCGATGCTCGTCCCACTCGTCGCCTTCCCCGGCGAGTACCGCGAGGTCGCCGACGCCGTAATCGGCGTATTCGACCCGCGCGGTGCGTCGGCGCTCGCGTTCGCCTTCGAACCCGCGTTCCGTTACGCCGTCGTCGTCTTCCTCGCCGTCGCCGTCGCAGGGACCGTCTACTTTTCGCGCTCGTCTTTCGAGGCTGGCGAACTTGCGCTTCTCGCCGTCTACTTCGCAACCGTGCCGCCGATACTCGCCGTCGGGTTCTACTTCTGCTTCTGGCACTCGACGCGCCACATCGCCCGTCTCGTCGCTCTTGACCCTGTCGCCGCCGAACGCGTTGAGGACAGCGACCCAACCGGGGCGGTTCTCCGTTTCGCGCGCGACGCCGCACCCCTCACCGTCGGCGCGCTCGTCATACTTGTCGTCCTCTGGGTCGTCGCGTCGCCGCCTCCGACCCTCGAAGGCTTCTTTGCTCTCTACCTTGTCCTTCTCGCGGCGCTCACGCTACCGCACGCAGGGGTCGTTACGCTCATGGACCACGTTCAGCGAGTCTGGTGAGAACGGGGATATCGTACTCCTCTGCCCAGACGCGCCACTCGTCGAGCGTCCAGCGAAACAGGACGATACCTTGGACGACGAGGAGGTTCGTGACGAGGAAGAACGCGCCTTCCTCAACGGGAAGACCGAGTACGTCGACCCCCGTCGTAAACCCGTCGGATATTATCCATAGCTCGTTCTCGACGGCGAAACGGTCGACGGACGCGAGGTAGAGCGTCGGCGGAACCAATCCGGCAACCACGGTTCGGGCGTTACGGACGAGATAGTGTCCGCCGTAAACCCACTGTAACGCAAGAGGCGGACCAGCCCAGACGAGTATCATGCCGATGTAGAAGGTTGGCTCTCCACGTGTCCACCACCAGCCCAAAGCCGTTACGCCGACGCCCACGCCGCCGAGTAGCCAGCGGAGCGCCGCGTCTCCGGCGAAACGTGTCTCAGTCCGGTTGAGCACAACGTAGAGCCAGAAGCCCGCTATGAGCGGCTGTACGACGAAGAAAAGGTACTCTCCGAACGGTACCTCCCAGACGCGTCCGGTCACGACGCCGTCGCCGTACCGCCAGACACCGCGGCGCACCATGTAGCTGTCCCAAGGCGTGGTGTAGACGAACGCAATCGCCGTAACGGCGACGACACCGAGCGGCGAGTACTTGGCAGGGACACGCTGTCTCAGGTACACGGCTAACAGAACCCCAAGGACGGGGACCGTGAAGATGAGATGGAACCCAATGTAGTTCACGCCTATCCCGCGCCCTCCGGCTTCTTTCTCATACCCCTTGTTCGTCTTTTCCGTTATTATACGTTGGGTGGTGGAGACTCGCCTGTGCCTTGCGTATGCACGCTCTCACGCGTAAGTGAATGTTATATACGACCGGGAAGCGTGGGAGTTACCAAGCAATGGTTGCAGAAGCAGGGCTTGAAAACTTAGTCCTCTGGCTCGGAACGGCGGCGATGTTGCTCGGAACCCTCGTCTTTTTCTGGTTAGGTCGGAGCGTGGCGGTGTACGAGCAGAACTTCTTCGTGATGGCTATCTCTATCACCGTCATCGCCGCGGCGGCTTACCTCGCCATGGCGCTCGGTATGGGACGTGTCACCGTGGGTGGCGACGAGGTTCTCGTTGCGCGGTACATCGACTGGCTCTTGACGACGCCCCTCATACTCGTGCTTCTGGGGATACTCGCACGCGCGAGAAAGAGCCTCGTTGCGACGCTCGTTGGCGTCGATATCTTCATGATTGTCGCGGGCTTGCTAGGGGCTATCGCCGATACGCTGTACGTAAGCCTCGTATGGTGGTCTGTCGGCTCTATCGCGTACATCGTCATTCTCTACCTGCTTCTCGGTGCCCTTTCGGATGCGGCGAGCAAACAGCCCGACGCCGTTGCCGGAGTCTACACGACGCTCCGTAACCTGACGGTGGTTCTGTGGAGCATCTATCCTGTCGTCTGGGTGCTCGGCGGAAACGCGGTTGGCGTGCTACCTGCTGTCGTCGACGGTACCGTAGTAGTCGCTCTTGATGTTTTCTCAAAGGTCGGCTTCGGGTACATACTTCTCAGTAGCCACGAAACACTCCGCGTCTACGGATTCTACGGCGCGGAACGCGAGAAGGTCGCTGACGACGATGCCGCGGACGACGCCATGTCGGCGTAAGCGTTAGGTGAGAGGTACACGTAGAAGTCTTAGTGTCTCTACTGCGCCTCTTTAACCCCGAACGCGTCGCCGTCATCGGTGCTACTCCGCGCGAAGGCTCCGTAGGACGCGGAGTGATGGAGAATCTACGCTCCTTCGGTGGCGAGGTCGTGGGCGTCAACCCGAAGCACGACGAGGTTCTTGGCTTCCGGTGCTACGACAACATCTCATCGGTCCCGGGTTCTATAGACCTCGCAGTCGTCGTTGTCCCCGCCGACTCCGCGGTCGGGGTTGTAGAGTCGCTCGGTGAACGCGGCGTCGAGAACGTTGTCGTACTTACCGCAGGTTTCGGAGAGTCGGGTACGGAAGGTGCAGACCGCGAGAAGGCTCTCGTCGAAGCCGCTGAGCGCCACTCGGTCCGTCTCGTCGGTCCCAACTCGCTCGGCGTTGCGAGCACGTCGTCGAGCCTCAACTCCACGTTCGGTCCGGCTTCCCCGCAAGGGGGGAACGTCTCGTTCATGAGCCAGTCAGGGGCATTCGTCACCGCGGCGGTTGACTGGTCGAACGACGCCCGTATGGGTTTTAGACATATCGTTTCTCTCGGAAACAAGGCGGTGCTCGATGAAACCGACTTCGCCGAGGCTTGGGGCGGCGACGACGGAACCGGCGTCGTCGTGGGTTACCTCGAAGGCGTCGAGGACGGCGACCGTTTCGTGCGTGTCCTCAGAACCGTGACGCGCGACACCCCCGTCGTCCTCGTCAAGTCGGGTAAGACGGAGGAAGGGGCGCGCGCCGTCTCTTCGCACACGGGAACGCTCGCAGGGAGCGACAGGGCTTACGACGCGGCGTTCCGTAAGGCGGGCGTCGTGCGCGCCGACGACGTTGAGGAGCTTTTCGACTTCGCGCGCGCCCTTGACGCGCTTTCTCTACCGGACGGCGACGGCGTTGCGGTGGTTACCAACGCGGGAGGTCCGGGAGTGATGGCAACGGATGCCCTCGGCGATACGTCGCTGTCGCTTGCCGAGTTCGACGAGACGACGTACGAGGAGCTCCGCGAGGCTCTCCCTCAATCAGCCTCGTTCTACAACCCCGTCGATATACTCGGCGACGCGCCATCCGGGCGTTTCTCCGACGCCGTCGAAGCCGTCGCGGATGACCCCGGCGTCGCGGCGTGTCTCGTAATCGCCTGCCCTACGACGACCTTCGACTTCACATCCCTCGCCGAAGCGCTCGTCGACGCGGACGCTGACGTTCCCGTCGTCGCCTCACTCATGGGAGGAGAGACGACGCGCGACGCACGTAACCTCCTTTCGGATAACGATATTCCGACCTACTTCGACCCGGCGCGCGCGGTCCGTTCTCTCGAAGCAGTCGCGGATTACCGGCGCGCGCGGAGCCGCGAGACGGGCGAGGTCCGGGACTTCGATACCGACCGCGAGAAGGCGAACCGCGTTCTGGAAGCGGCGCGCGACCACGGGCGTCTCGGCGTCGAAGCAACGCCACTGCTCGAAGCCTATGGAATACCGACGCCGGAAAGCGAGGTCGTCCGAAGCCCCGACGACGCCGCACGCGTCGCCGAAGCGATGGATGGCGAGGTCGTCATGAAGATAGTCTCGCCCGACATACTCCACAAGTCCGACATAGGCGGCGTCGAGGTCGGTGTCGCGCGCGAGGATGTCCGCGACATCTACGAGAACCTCGTCTCACGCGCCCGTTCGTACCAGCCCGACGCCGACCTTCTCGGCGTGCAGGTGCAGGAGACAGTCGATGTCGACGACGGCGTCGAGACCATCGTCGGCTTCAGCCGCGACCCTCAGTTCGGACCTCTCATCATGTTCGGTCTCGGAGGCGTCTTCGTCGAAATCTTTGAGGATACGTCGTTCGGTGTCGCCCCCCTGACCGATGTTGAGGCGCGCGAGATGGTCAACGGCATCGACGCCTCGCCCCTCCTGCGCGGAGCGCGCGGAAACGAAGCCGTCGACGTGGACGCCGTGGTTGAGACCGTCGAACGCATCTCGGCGCTCGCCTCCGACTTTCCGGCGATACTCGAACTCGACATAAACCCGCTTGTCGCGTCCGCCGACGGCGTCTCGGCGGTCGACCTACGTCTCACCGTAGACAAGGAGGAGCTATGACAAGAACCACCCTGCTAACTTCGGCGACCCAGAGCACAGGAAAGACCGCCTTAGCCCTCGCCCTCGCACGGGAGGCACAGAAACGGGGCGACGACGTCGGCTACATGAAGCCGATGGGAACGAGCCTCGAAAGCGTCGTGGGTAAGACGCTCGACACCGACCCCATGTTGGCGCGCGAGGTTCTCGGGGTTGACGACGAGGTCCACGAGATGGAACCCGTCGTCTACTCGCCAACGTTCACCGAGGAAGCCGTCCGTGGACGCGTCGACACCGACGAACTCCAAGACGAGGTGGAGACGGCGTACGATGCTGTATCCGACGGACGCGACGCCGTCTTTGTCGAAGGCGGTGATGTCTATATGACCGGCGGCGTGGTCGGTCTCACCGACGCCGAGGTCGCGGAACTCTTCGACGCGCGCGTCGTCCTAGTCGCTGAGTTCGAAGGGTACAGGGATGTCGACGATGTTCTTGCCGCGGCTCGCGCATTCGGCGACCGTCTCGACGGGGTGGTCTTCAACGGCATCAAGGACGCGGCGTACGACGACGTAGAGGAATCGGTCGCCCCGTTCCTCGAAAGACGCGGTGTACGCGTTCACGGCGTGCTTCCCTATGAGCGCTCCGTCGCAGGTGTTACGGTCGCCGACATACGCGAACGCCTGAACGCGACCGCGCTCACGGACGCTCCCCAGGGAGGATACGTCGAACGTTTCCTTGTCGGCGCGATGAGCGGCGAGTCGGCACTACGACAGTTCCGGCGCACCAAGGACGCCGTCGTCGTCACCGGCGGAGACCGCGCCGACGTGCAGAGCGCCGCCCTCGAATCCCCCGGAGTCCGTGCCATCGTCCTTGCGGGCGGGCTCGAACCGCCCTCGGCTGTCTTGAGCAAAGCGGGGGAGAAGGACATACCCGTCCTATCGGTAGACCTCGACCCGCTTGCGGCGCTCGATGAGATGGAAGGCGTCGTCCGCGAAGGAAGGAAGTCCGACTCCGGGACCGTCGAGACCCTCCGCGAACTCCTCGTCAAACACGCCGACGTTGACGCTCTCCTTGGAAACTAACCGTCCTCGTCGCCGTACATAGCCGCGTGTTCGTCGCAGAACTCAGAAGCGCGTAACTGTGCACGTACGACGCCCTCCTGTCTGTGAGCGTCGTACAGACGGCAGTCGGCGTCGTCGCAGAAATCCTCGCCCGTCGTCGCGTAATGGTAGCCTGCGAGTACGTATCCTTTGAGGGCGTCGGTGGTACGCGGGTCGTCCTCGACGAGGAACTCGCCGTCAACCTTCTCTTCGAGGTACTCGCGTGGCGGCACGCCGCCCGCCATTGCGTACTTCGACTTCTCCTTGTAGTACTCCTCCGGCTTCGCGGGCGCTTCGTACAGACCGGGTACGGAGACGAGCGCGGGGCGTCCGAGTACGGCGACGCGTTTGTGCCACCGTCCGTCGTCGCCCCAACTGCCCAGAACGCGGTCAAGTAGCGCGATGTCGAGCGTTCCGTCGTCCGCGCCCGACGCGTACGGGTACAGGGCGCGCTGTACCGCGAAGCCGTCGTAGATGACGCCGCCGGCGCGCGAAGGGTCTTCGAGGGCGCGTTCCTCGTAACGGACGATGCCCGTCATCGTGTTCCCCGTCTCGGGGTCGTACGGCGACAGGACGCGTGCCTGCGCTAACTCATGCGCAACATCCTTTCCATCAAGGAAACGGTCGCGCACCTCGACCGACGCATCGACCCGGTTGTCGAGCCAGCGTGCTATCTCGTCCGCGTCCGAGACGGTGGTCGGCGCGCGGTAGAGGCGGACTGCGTCCATTCGGTCGTCAGTCGTCCGCGGGGGCGCGCGAGGTCATGTTGACGGGTTCGGCGTCAACCTCAAGCTCGTCGAGCGCCGCCTGTGCCGCACGCTTTCCGGAGATAAGCATCGCTCCGAACGTCGGTCCCATACGCGGCAGACCGTACGTCGTCGCCGTTGCCATGCCGGTGACAATAAGCCCCGGATGGACGACGCCCGTGTGCTCGACGACGGCGTCCTCGCTCTTGCCGACCCACATCGAGTCGTGTCCGGGCGAGTCGTGTCCGGGCGCACCGTACGAGTCGTCGTCGGTCTGGTCCATTCCCGTCGCGGACGCCTCGGCGTCCTCGATTCCGGGCGCGTTGAGGACGCCGCGCTCCTGTAGCTTGGAGACGACCATCGCGTCGTGCCCCGTAGCGTCGATGACGAGGTCCGCCTCGACGGCGATCGGGTCGACGCAGGTGATCTCGCGCGGGAGCGCGTGGACCGGCGTCCAGTTCATGACGACGCCGCCGACGCGGTGGTCCTCGC
>JBKHFQ010000037.1:0-8908 GCA_046540135.1 Halobacteriales archaeon | reverse complement strand
CGCGAGATGGTCGAGCTACCGATGAAGCACCCGCAGATATTCCAGCGCCTCGGAATCGAACCGCCGCGCGGCGTGCTTCTCCACGGTCCTCCCGGTACGGGTAAGACGCTCATGGCGAAGGCTGTCGCCAACGAGACGGGCGCGGAGTTCTTCTCCATCGCAGGACCGGAGATAATCTCGAAGTACTACGGCGAGTCCGAACAGCAGTTACGCGATATCTTCGACGAGGCGCGCGACGAATCGCCGTCCATCATCTTCATAGACGAACTCGACTCGATAGCGCCAAAGCGAGAGGAGGTGACGGGCGAGGTCGAACGCCGCGTCGTCGCGCAGTTGCTCACGATGATGGACGGTCTTGAGGAACGCGGACAGGTCGTCGTTATCGCCGCGACCAACCGCGTCGACTCCGTCGACCCGGCGCTCCGCCGCCCCGGACGTTTCGACCGCGAAATTGAGATAGGCGTGCCGGACGTTGAGGACAGACAGGAAATCTTCAACATACACACGCGCGGGATGCCTCTCGCCGACGACGTAGACATCGAAAAGCTGGCGAACGAGACACACGGCTTCGTCGGCGCGGATATAGCGTCGCTCTCAAAGGAGGGGGCGATGAAGGCGTTGCGGCGCTACCTCCCCGAGATAGACCTCGACGACGAGGACATACCGCCTGAGATGATAGACCGAATGGTGGTCAACGAGAACGACTTCAAGAAGGCTCTGCGCGAGGTGGAGCCAAGCGCAATGCGCGAGGTTCTCGTCGAACTGCCGCAGGTGACGTGGAACGAGGTAGGGGGTCTGAACGAAGAGCGACAGGAGGTGGGCGAGGCTATCGAGTGGCCTCTGTCGTCGCCCGAAAAGTTCGAGCGTATGGGTATAGAGCCACCAAAGGGCGTCCTTCTGTACGGACCGCCCGGCACGGGTAAGACCCTCATGGCGAAGGCTGTCGCAAACGAGACGGGCGCTAACTTCATCTCCGTTCGCGGACCGCAGTTGCTGTCGAAGTGGGTGGGCGAGAGCGAGAAGGCGATACGTCAGACGTTCCGTAAGGCGCGTCAGGTAGCGCCGTGCGTCATCTTCTTCGACGAACTCGACTCGCTAGCGCCGTCGCGTTCGGGAGGCGGCGAGTCACGCGTCTCCGAGCGTGTCGTCAACCAGCTCCTCACGGAACTCGATGGGCTCGAAGAACTCGAAGACGTGATGGTCGTAGCCGCGACCAACCGCCCCGACATGATAGACCCTGCGCTCCTGCGCTCCGGACGTTTCGACAGGCTCGTCCTTCTCGGCGCGCCCGACGAGGACGAGCGCCGCGAGATACTCGACATACACACGCGAGACGTTCCGCTCGACGACAACGTCAACCTCGATGAAATCGCGGAGATTACCGAAGGATACGTCGGTAGCGACCTCGAAACCATAGCGCGCGAGGCGGCTCTAATCGCATTACGCGAGGACGAGGACGCGGAGACCGTCAAGATGCCACACGTCCGCGAGGCGCTCGACAAGGTGCGCCCCACGATTACGGACGACATCATGGAGTACTACGAGGAGATGCGCGAGGAGTTCGAGGGAGGTAACGCCGAGATGCGGAGCGGCAGGCGCGACTCGTACGTTGGGTTCCAGTAGACGGTGCTCGAAAGGGCGGAGAGGTTCGGGCGGCGCGCCGTCGAACCCGTTGTGCGCACCGCTGAGCGCGCCGGTATAACTCCCGACACCGTCACCGTCGTATCGCTCTTTTCGGCGTTCGCAGCAACGGTCTTGCTGTACGTCGCCACGCCCGAAGCATACGTCGCCGCCGCGGTGCTTATCGCCGTAAACGGGGTGCTGGATATCGTCGACGGCGAACTCGCTCGTAGGACGCACACGGCGTCGGCACGCGGCGACCTTCTCGACCACACGGCTGACCGTTACGCGGACGTCGCGGTAGTGTTAGGGGTAACAGCAGGTACCGGTGAATGGTTCCTCGGCACGGTCGCAGTTTCGGGCGTCGTTTTCGTCGCACACGCAGGTACGGCGGCACAGGAAGCGGGTGTTGGCAGACTCTACGGCGGTCTGCTTACGCGTGCCGACATATCGGTACTCGTCACGGTAGGCGCCCTCCTGACAGCGACGGGGTTCGACACCGGTATCCCTCCTTTCGTCGCCGTACTCGTCGCACTCGGTATCGGAGGACACGTCACGGCGATCCAACGTACGCTAACAGCCCTTCGCATCAACAACAGCTAAAAGTAGTTCGCCCGCACCCATAGACACATGAGCGACAGCCCGTCGGACAGCGTACCCGAGTACGCGATACTCGGCTGTGGAAGCGTCGGTCACGTCGTAGCCGACAGGCTCCACGAGCAGGGTAACGAGCTGATAATCTTCGACAAGGACTCGTCGCGCGTCGAAGCTCTGCGCGACCAGGACATGAACGCGGTTGAACGCGACATAACCGACCCCGAGATAGCCGAGATGGTTTCGGGGACGCCCGTCGCGCTCGTCCTGACGAGCTTTGTCGATGACAACGAGGTCGCGCTCCGTAACCTCAAGGACGAAAACCCCGACCAGTACGTCGTCGTGCGCGCAACCGACCCGGTTTCGCACGACGAACTCGAGGACGCGGGCGCGGACTACGTTATCAACCCGCCGGAGGTCATAGCCGAAAGCGCACTGCGGGCGCTCGAATCCGGCGAGATGGAGCACCGCGTCGACCGTCTCCTTGATGTCATCAAGAAATGCGAAAGCCTCGCCGTCGTAATCTACAGGAGCTTCGAACCAGACGAAATAGCGAGCGTCAACGCGCTCTGCTCTATCGCTGACGCTCTCGGCGTCGAGTCGGAGGCGTTCTACTGCGGTAGCCAGCGCTACCAGCGCAACGAGGCTTTCGCAAACCATCTTGAGCTCGACGTGAAAGACCCCGACAACGACGACCTCGAACAGTTCGACGGGGTTGCTGTCGTGGACTCCGCCGACGAGTTCTCGGACTTCGGCTTCGACCCCGACATAGTAATAGACCACAACCCCACCGACGAAGCCGTCGAGTCGGCGTACGTCGACGTGGGGTCGAACGTAGGGAGTACGTCGACGGTTCTGACGAAGTACCTACAGGAGATGGAGGTCGACACGCCGAGCCACGTATACACGGGTCTCCTGCACGGTATACGTTCGGAGACATCGTACTTCCGTCGTAACACGACGCCCGCCGACCTGACAGCCGCCGCGTACCTGTTCCCGTTCGCCGACGAGGACCTTCTGGAAGACCTCGAATCACCGTCGATGTCAGCGGACGAGTTCGAAGTTCTCGCCGAAGCCGTCGGAAACAGAGGTATTCACGGCTCCTTCCTCGTCTCAAACGTCGGCTTCGTGAACAGCCCCGACGCACTCTCATGGTCCGCCGAGACCCTGCTCAACCTCGAAGGCGTTACGACGACGGTAGTCTTCGGTGTCTCGGACGATGTCATACAGGTCGTCGGTGTCTCGAAGGACGCGCGCGTCGACCTCGCGGGCGCGTTCGACGATGCGTTCGGTGACGAGTCCGATGCGGTGGGGCACGCAGACGAGGCACGTATCTCAGTTCCTCTTGGAATCTTCAGGACGGTATGCGAGGAGGAGGACGACAAGGATGTCCTTCTCGAACTCGTTGAGGAGACCGTGAAGACGAAGCTTCTGAAAGCAATGAACGTCGAGGAAGACGAGTAACCCGACCAGCCTATTCGTCGCGCGCCTTGAGGCGTTCTATGATGTCCTTGATGATGACGATATCGCCGACGGCGCTCACCCATCGGTACGGTATGATGACGCCCTTGTTCCCGTTCTGCTCGAACAGTTCGTCGTTCGAGTCGCCGAGCGCCAGACCAGAGATACGACGCTCGTTGATGTCCAACTGCACGTCCTCGACACGTCCCACGAAGACGCCGTTGTTTGAGTAGACATCTCTACCGACCAGACGGGTTATCTCGTCCTGCATACCTGCCAAAACGTTTCCGGCATAAATTAAACCCATCGGTCAAGCACCGACCGAGTCTGAAGAGTTTATGTTGGTGGAGACGTAGTACGGGTAATGGCAGGGTTTTCGACCCCTCTCGGACTCCTCGCGCTGGCTTCGTTGGTCCCCCTCATAGTTCTCTACATACTCCAGCCCGACCCGCGTAGGCTACGTGTTCCGACGTTGGAGTTTCTTCCCAACATCGACGACGAAGGCGGCTCAGACCCCGTTCTGGAGAAGCTACGACGGAACCTTCTTCTACTGATACAGATAGCTGTGCTCATACTCGCCGCATTAGCCCTTGGTTCGCCGTACGTAGACGTCTCCAGAACCGCCGCGGCAGACGAAACCGTTATTGTCCTGGATGCGACGGCGAGCATGGGGACGGAGGACGGGGGTGAGACGCGTTTCGACCGCGCCGCCGAGTACGCCGCCGAAGAGGTGACGGGTACGACGTCAGTGGTCGTCGTAGGGTCGTCGGCGAACGTCGTCATGGAAGAGGGAACGGCGAGCGAAGCACGTTCGGCGATAGAGTCGGCGACAGAGACGGACGCGGCAGGGAGTCTCGCTGACGGTATCTCGCGCGGCGCGTCGTTGGCGGGCGACGATGCACGTCTGGTCGTCGCAAGCGACTTCGCGGACGACTCCGACTGGGAGGGTGAGATAGAGCAAACGCGTGCCAGCGACGTCGCAGTCGGTCTGCGCCAGTTCGGTGGCGGAGGTGAAGACAACGCAGGCATAGTAGACATGTCGTACGGCGGCGATTCGGTGACCGTGGAGGTCGCCAACTTCGGCGACGAGGAGAAGGACGCTGAGTTATCTTTCAACGACGAGACCGAGACGGTGCCTCTCGAACCCGGTGACTTCGGTTCGACTTCGTTCGACGTTCCGTCGGGAGGTGGAACGGTCGAACTGTCACCCGACGACTCGTTCCCGACGGACAACACAGCCGAGGTTGCGGGACAGCCGGGTACGCTCGACGTTCTGCTCGTCACGAACGACGAAAACCGTTACCTTGACGCCGCATTCGGCTCGATGGACGACGTCAACCACGAAACCATCGAAACACCCGTACCGGACTTCGACGCCGAGGAGTACGACGTCGTCATCTTCGACGAGGTCAACGAGGACCGTCTACTCGGCAGGACGGTGAGAAACGCACGCGACACCGTCGACAACGGAGGCGGCGTAATATTCGTAGCGCAGGAAGACCTTTCGAGCATACAGGAGACATACGGCGACCTGCTCAACGTCGAAGCCGGCGACGTCGTGGCGGGCGACGGTGTCGACGTCGTGTCGGACGACGAACTCGTTAGGAACATCGACTTCACGTCCCCAGAGGAGTACGTGGAGGCGGAACTCGTCGACGGGCGTACGCTCGTCGAGTCGGGTTCAGGAGACCCGCTCGTGGCGACGACAGACACAGGCAACGGACGCGTCCTGTACTACGGCTTCATGCGTGACGCGACCGAGTTCCAGAACAGCTACCAGTATCCGGTATTCTGGCGAAACGCAGTCTACCACGCTTCGTCTCGTGAGCGCCTTTCGTCCATGAACCGCGAGACAGGCGACACGCTAAGCTTCTCGGAGGAGCGGACTGTTGAGACACCGAACGGCGAAGAGACCGGCACGACTGTTGTGATGGACGACGCCGGTTTGTACGACGCCGGTACGGTCTACTCGGCAAACCTACTCGACTCGGCTGAGTCGGATGTATCAGCGCCCGAAATAAACGAGACCGATGCGGCGGAGACGGCGGAGCGTAGCCGGGAGGAGTCGGTTCCGTTCGACCTAACGCCGTACGCCGCCGTGGCTGCTTTGGTTCTGGTAGCCGCGGAGATAGGCGTTATGCGGTACAGGGGTGACATATAATGTGGTTCGAAAGTCCGCTACTGCTACTACTCATACCGGTCGGCGTCGCCGCATTGTACTACGCGCTCATAGCCGACGGTACGGGTTCGAAACGGAGACGGTACGCAATACTCGGTTCACGTATCCTTATCGTAACGTTGCTCGTCGTCGCGTTCGCTCAGCCGTACGTCGTACAGACGGCTTCGGAGGAGGGCGAGGAGCGCGTCCACGTTCTTATAGACGGTTCGGAGAGCATGGAGGTGTTCGACGACGTGGGTGATGAAGTAGCCACGGCGGTCGAAAGCCGCGGCATCGATGTCGAGACAACGCGTATCGGTCAGAGCAACTCGTCACGTATAGGCGACGACGTCATGTCGAACATAGAGCGCGACGGTAGCGTGCTACTCGTCTCCGACGGACAGGTGACGGGCGGGCGTTCGCTCGTGAGCGCTTCGGAGGCGGCGCGTTCGCTCAACGCACAGGTGAACGCCGTCAACCTGTCGGCGACCGAGGCAGAGAAAAGCGTTCGCCTCGAAGGTCCGTCGAAGGCGAGTCAAGGCGTTGAGGAAACGTTCAGCGTCTGTCTTGGCGGCGTCAACCTCGACGAGACGGGTGGCTCCGTAACGGTCGAAATCGACGGTGAGCAGGTTGCTCAGGGGGGTAGCGAAGAGGGGTGCGAGGAGTTTAGCCATACGTTCGACTCGACGGGGACTTACGAGATGACGGCAACCGTTGAGGACACCGGGCAGGACACTTACTCAAACAACAACGAGTTCTACAAGACGGTACGCGTCGTCGAGCGTCCGCGCGTTCTATACGTCAGCCAAGACCGTTACCCGTTCGCCGAACTCCTCAACGAGCTTTACGACGTCGAGACGGTGGAGAGCGTCCCGTCAGACCTGAGCGAGTACTACGCCGTTGTGATGCAGAACACCCCCGCTGACAGCGCAGGTGACCTTGAGGCTCTACAGGAGTACGTCATAGACGGCGGCGGTCTTCTGGTCGCGGGCGGTCCGAACGCTTACGATACAGGCGGATACGACGAGTCGATACTCGGCGACATGGTACCTGTCGAGTCCGGCGAAACGAGTCGAACGTCGGACGTCGTCCTGCTGATAGATATATCGGGAAGTACGGAGGAGGACATAGATGTCCAGAAAGGGCTTGCTCTCGACGCGGTCGAACAGATGGGGGACGGTAACCGCGTCGGTGTCGTGGCGTTCAATCAGAACGCATACGACGTGCAGGATATGCGCGAACTCGCTTCGGCGCGAGGCGACATAGAGAGAAGCATACAGCGTCTGGAAGCGAGCGGTAGCACCGATATCTCCATCGGTCTCCAAGGCGCGGAAGACATGCTCGGTGGTTCAGGCAACGTTATACTAATCTCCGACGGCATCGTCGACGAACAGAGACGCGGGACCGCTGTCGACACGGCACGGCGTCTGGGTGCTCAGGACATAAACGTCGTCTCGGTCGGTGTCGGTGAGACAACCACAGACGAGGACGTCATGCGCGAAATCGCCGACGTAAGCGGAGGCTCGTTCTTCCGCGCTACCGACGCGGAGCGTCTCAGCGTACTTTTCGGCGGAGAAGACAGGGAGCCTGAAGGCGACGGTCTGTCAATCGTCGATTCGAGCCACTTTATCACCGACGGCGTTGAGACATCCGCCGACCTGCCGACGGCGAACGAGGTCAGCGTCAAGTCGACGGGACGTTTCCTCGTCTCGACAGGGAGCGGCGACGTCGCTCTCGCGTCGGGCAGGTACGGTCTCGGTCGCGTCGTCTCGGTTACAGCGCACACGGGTAACGGCGTCCTCGGTGGCTTGCTAAACGAACCCGACTCGGCGCTGGTCTCGCGGTCGGTCAACTGGGCGATTGGAGACCCCGAGCGGCTCACGACAGATGTCTACGACGTCGAGGATACACGGATAGGTGAAACAACAGAGATAAGCTACAGAGGCGAGTCGCGTCCGTCAAGCGAACTCGACTTCTCACAGAGGTCGGAGGACACGTACGTCGCCACCGTAACACCGTCGGAACCCGGCTTCGAGTCGGCGGGCGACGCAACTTACGCGGTCAACTACGCCGCCGAGTACGCTGGATTTGGTATGTCGTCTGAGATATACCGCGCGGCAGAGTCGACGGGCGGAGGCGTCTACGAACCGAGCGAGACGGAAGAGATAGCTCAGGAGGTACGGAGTCACTCCTCGGAACCGCGCGAAACACAGCAGGACCTTAGCTGGATACCGCTCCTGCTCGCGTTGCTCGTCTACCTCGTCGAGGTATCGCTGAGGAGGATAAACGACATCTACGGATATGACCTACGGACGGCGGCGCGGGAAGCCGTCGAAGCCATCCGCGCACGGACGTAACAAGCACAAGCCATATAATGTCAGATGGCGTAAAGGAAGAAAACAAGATGGGATACATAGGAGGAAGGCTCAACGTCTTCATGATAGCGCTCGTGTCGCTGTCGATGATGGGTACGGCGGGTGCGACGTTGTACTATCAAGAACAGATGGAGAACGTCAACGCTTCGACGGAGAACGCGAGCCAAGAGCATCAGGAGACGAGGGAGAGACTACAGCAGAAGCAGGAGGAGCTTAACTCTACGGAGGATGAGCTTGAAGAGGTGAGGGCGGATATGGAGGACTTCGGCGGTATCACGGACGAGATACGTGAAGCTGAGTCCGATAGAGAGGAGCTGGAAAACGAGCTTATACGCACCGAGCAGAATCTATCGCGTGCGGAGGGTCGGCTTGAAGAAAGGGAGGAAGAACTCGAAGAAGCCGAGGAGCAGCTTCAGACAGCAAGGGAAGAGCGTGACGAGGCGCAGGACGAGGCAGACGAGAACCAGAGGGAAGTCATAGAGCTTGAGAACGAACTGGAGGACCTCGAAGGTCAGTACAGCGACGTGGTGGATGTGTACGAGCGGATGTACGAGACATGTGAAGAAGCCGACGAGTGTACGCCGGAAGGGAATGGACCGGGGGCATACTCAAGATGACCGGCGCCGAGGAGATGCTGAAGGCTGAGAAGGAGATACGCCGAGAGGGCGCCAAGGCGGCGTTCCTACACGCGAGTATAGAA
>JBKHFQ010000036.1:0-9155 GCA_046540135.1 Halobacteriales archaeon | reverse complement strand
GATGAGCTTGACGACGCCGTGGTGCTCGGACACAACTACCAGCGCCATAGCGTCACGAGACACGCCGACCACCTCGGCGACTCGTTGCAGTTATCGCGTCTTGCGGCTGAGGCGGACGCGCGGAAAGTCGTCTTCTGCGGCGTAACGTTCATGGCGGAGACGGCGGACATCGTCACCGACGACGACCAGCATGTTGTGATGCCGAGCATGGAGGCTTCGTGCCCCATGGCGGGTATGGCTGAGAACATACAGGTCGACGGCGCGTGGAACGAACTCACGTCCGTCGTCGACGGCGACGAGGTTACGCCGGTAACGTACGTCAACTCGTACGCGTCGCTCAAGGCGTTCACCGCCGAACACGGCGGCACGTGTTGCACGTCGTCGAACGCCGCCGACGCCTTCGACTGGGCGCTTGAACAGGGCGAGAAGGTGTTCTTCACGCCCGACAAGTACCTCGGTCACAACACGCTCCACGAACTCGGCTACGGCGACGACGACTTCGTTGTCTGGGACCCGTGGGAGGACGAACTCGGCGGCAACACGCCCGACGAGATACGCGACGCGACGTTCATACTCTGGGAAGGCTTCTGTCAGGTACACGAGCGTTTCGAGGCTAGCGATGTGGACGAGGTACGCGAGGCGCACCCCGACGTAAACGTCATCGTCCATCCGGAGTGCAGACGCGAGGTGGTGGAAGCGGCTGACTACGCGGGGAGTACATCGACTATAATCGAAAAGGTCGAGAACGCACCGGCGGGGAGCAAGTGGGCGATAGGAACCGAGATACACCTCACGAAACGTCTCGCACGTGAGAACCCCGGCAAGGACGTGTTCGGACTCTGCGGCGAGGAGTGCTCCGACTGCAACGCGATGCGTCAGATAGACCCCGACTTCCTCGTCTACGTCCTAGAAGAGATGCGCGACGGAAACGTCGTCAACCGTATCGAGGTAGATGAGGAAGAGAAACGTCTCGCCGAACAGGCGCTCGACACGATGCTCAACGAACTGTGAAGATGGATACTGAGACGGGAGTTCTTGTCGTCGGTTCGGGTATTGCGGGATGTAGCGCGGCGATACGGGCGGCGGAACGCGGAGCGGACGTAACCGTCGTGACAGAGGCTACGTCGCCCGACGACACGTCGACGGGATGGGCGCAGGGCGGCGTGGCGCGACGTGCGCCCGACGAGGACGCCGCGGAGTTCGTTGACGACGTTCTCGACGCCGGCGCGGGCGAAGGCGACGAGGACGCCGTCGAGACGCTGGTACGCGAGGGTTCGCGTGCCGTCGAGGAGTTCCTCGTCGACGAGGTCGGCGTCGAGTTCGACGAGAACGGCGACGGATACGACCTTGCGCGCGAGGGCGGACATTCGACCGACCGTGTTCTTCACCACGGCGACGCGACGGGACGCGCCGTACAGCGCGCTCTCCTGCGCAGACTCGGCGAGAGCGACGCGCGCGTGCTCGAAGGACACACCGCCGTCGAACTCATCGGCGACGAGGAGGGCGTCGATGGAGCGCTCGTCGTCAGTCCTGACGGCGAGGCTTTTGTCGTCGGGGCGGGCGCGACGGTTCTCGCCACGGGCGGCATCGGCGACGTGTACGGACGCACGACGAACCCGGAGGGGGCGACGGGCGACGGCGTCGCAACCGCGGCGCTGACTGGTGCACGAGTCGAGGACGCCGAGTACGTTCAGTTCCATCCGACGGCGCACGCCGACCGCGGCTTCCTTCTCTCCGAGGCGTTGCGCGGCGAGGGAGCGTTGCTCGTAGACGAGGACGGCAACCGTTTCATGCCGGAACGCCACGAGGACGGCGAACTCGCACCACGCGACGTTGTCGCAACCGCGGTACACGAGACGAACCGCGACGGACAGGCGTACCTCGACCTGTCGCCGGTCATCGAAAACACCGACTTCGCCAACGAGTTTCCGACGGCGTACGAAAACCTCACCGACGAGGAGTTCGAAACCGGACGCGTGCCCGTCGCGCCGTCGGAACACTTCCTCTGCGGCGGCGTCGCAGTCGACGAGAACGGGCGCACGTCGGTCGACCGTCTTTACGCCGTGGGCGAGACGGCGCGGACGGGCGTCCACGGAGCGAACCGCCTCGCGTCCACGTCCCTCCTCGAAGGTCTGACATGGGGTCTGCGCGCCGGAGAGCACACAGCGGAGAACGCTCCCGAACCCCGCTCCGTCGACCGCAAACCCGACGCGTTCAACGGTAATATGCCCGACGGCTTCGTCGACGCCAAGTTCGACAGGCTTCAGGAGGTCATGTGGGAGAAGGTCGGACCGGTGCGCAACGAGGAAGGTCTGACCGAGGCGCGCGCCGAACTTCAGCGCCTCCGCGGCGAGGTCAAGTCGTACGCCCGCGGAAGGCTCGACCCCGAACTGTACGCACTGCGCAACGCCGTGGTGGTCGGCTTGCTCATCGTCGAGGCGGCGTTGGAGAACGACGAGACGGTAGGGTGTCACAGGCGCGTCGAAACCGCCGGAGCGGAGTGACATCTGGGGTTCACCCTAACTTCGGAGTCAGACACCGACCTCAGACTTATACTACTGGAGAGTCTAACTTCGCGGATGGCAGACGACAAGAAAAGCCGAGACAAGCAGGCTCACGACCAGGAAAGACGCCAGCGGGAGCGCGCCCTCGAGGAGCAACTCGAACGCATGGGGGAACCCGAACCCCCTATACCCGACGAGAACATCGCCGACATAGAGAAAGAACTCGGCGGTCTGGAGTACCCTGCGACCGGAGCAGAGGTTGTCGAGTCGGTCGGCGGTCACGTAATCGAATCGGTGACCGAGGACTACCGTGTTGAAGAACTGGTGCCCGATACAGAGGAGGAGAAGTTCGGATCGCCGTCCGAGGTCCGCGAACGTATACAGCGTCCGACGGTCGCGGAGGCTATGAAACGGGTGGTGGAGGCAAGCGAGACGGTTCAGCACACGGGGTTCGGTGAATCACAGCGTGAAGCAGACGAGAAGACGTTCCGGGAGCTAAAGACGATAGACGCAGAGGACGAGGACGAAGGCGTACAGGCTATCGCCGACTGGATAGTTGAGAAGATACGCGAAAAAGAGAAGCTTCCCGAATCGAGGGATGTGCGCCGACAAGCGGCGAAGTTCTGCCGCGCCAACGGGTACTCGGTTCGGAACGATGAATGGCTGGGAATATAGACCTCTCCTTGGGGGTTTCGCGGTGTTCTTCACGGGACAAAAACGAGGCAGAGTCGTAATTGTTAAACGGTTCTCGCACCTACATAAAATACGATGGATGAGACAGACGGCACCGAGTTAGAGGACCTGAAGCGCGGTACGGAACTCGTCAAGCGCGGCTTCGCGCGTATGCAGAAGGGCGGCGTCATAATGGACGTAGTCGACGCCGAACAGGCGCGTATCGCCGAGGACGCGGGTGCGGTCGCCGTCATGGCGCTCGAATCCGTTCCGGCGGACATACGTAAGCGCGGCGGCGTGGCGCGTATGGCACCCGTCGAGACCAACGAGGAGATACTCGACGAGGTCTCGATTCCGGCGATGGGCAAGGTGCGTATAGGACACGAGGCGGAGGCGCGTATACTCGAATCCGTCGGTATGGACATGATAGACGAGTCCGAGGTTCTGACACCTGCCGATGAGTACAACCACATCGACAAACGCGACTTCGAGACACCGTTCGTCTGCGGCGCGCGTAACCTCGGCGAAGCGTTGCGTCGTATCGACGAGGGCGCGGCGATGATACGGACGAAAGGGGAGGCAGGTACGGGCGACGTTGCCGAAGCGGTGCGCCACCAGAAGGCGATAAAGGACGCTATACGCGAACTCGAAGGCATGAACCACGAACAGCGCCGCAACTACGCGCGTGAAATCGAAGCCCCGCTTCCGCTCGTCGAGGAAACCGCCGAACTCGGACGCCTGCCCGTCGTCAACTTCGCCGCGGGCGGTATCGCAACGCCCGCCGACGCCGCGCTCATGATGCGTCTCGGATGCGACGGTATCTTTGTCGGTAGCGGTATCTTCGGCGCAGAAGACCCCGAAAGCATGGGGCGCGCCATCGTAGAGGCTGTCAACAGCTACGACGACCCCGACCGACTCGCCGAAATCTCGCGCGATGTAGGCGGCGGTATGAAGGGCAGGAGCAAGGAGAGCCTGTCGGAGGACGAGCGTATGCAGTACCGCGGTAACTAAATGTCTCTACTCGCAGGCGTCGTGGCTGTACAGGGCGACGTTTCGGAGCACCGCGTCGCCTTCGAGCGCGCGGGCAACGCCCTCGGCGTTGACGTGGAGACTGTTGCCGTCCGCGAATCCGGCGTCGTCCCCGACTGCGATATCGTAGCGCTCCCCGGTGGCGAGAGCACGACTATCTCGCGTCTTCTCCGGCGTGAAGGAATCGACGATGAGATACGTGAACACGTCGAAGGCGGCGGCGCGACGCTCGCCACCTGCGCGGGTCTTATCGTTCTCGGAAACCCGTCGGACGAACGCGTCGACTCGCTCGGTCTTCTTGACATCGACGTTGAGCGCAACGCGTTCGGAGGACAGCGCGAGTCTTTCGAGGCTGATATCGAGGTGCGGGGACTCGACGAGCCTTTCCACGCCGTCTTCATACGCGCCCCGGTCGTCTCACGTGTCGGAGATGGCGTCGACGTACTCGCCGAGTTCGGCGGCGATATCGTCGGTGTACGGCAGGACAACGTCGTAGGTACGGCGTTCCATCCTGAACTCACCGACGACCACAGAGTACACGAACTTCTGATGGAGGGAGACTATGACTGACACAGGGATATTCAAGGAACTGTACGATGTAGTCGAGGATAGACGCGACGAGCCGCGCGAGGACAGCTACACGTCGAGCCTTCTGGAAGAAGGCGTCGATGCCCCGCTCGAAAAGCTCGGCGAGGAGGCGACCGAGGTAACGCTCGCCGCGAAGAACGACGACACCGACGAACTCGTGCACGAGAGCGCCGACCTCATCTACCACCTGTTCGTCGTACTAGCGGCGCGCGGCGTCAAAATCGAAGAGGTCGTAGAAGAACTCGAAGAGCGTCGAGGCTAAGGAGACGGTGAAAGACCGCCGCCGCCGCCAGGAGCCTGTTGCTGTTGCTGTTGCTCGGCGAGCGTATCGAACTGCTCCCTGCTCGTTATAGCCTGTACGCCGCTTTCGTTGACAAGACCGACTACTTCCGACGGACTTCCGGAGACGAGGTAGAGCGTCGAACCGCCTTGCTCAATACTGTCTTCAACCGAAAGCGTCTCGGAGTCGCTTACGGTTGATTCAAACTCCTCATTGGTCTCGTTTACAGCTTCCTGCTGAGCCTGCTCAAGCTCACCCTGTATCTCCTGCGCCCTCTGCTGTTCGGACTCCGTCAGGTTATCCGGGGCTAACTGGGCGCGCTGGAGAAGCTCTTGCTCGCTCTCGTTCAAGTCGCCGGTGATACCTTCCTGTGCCTCGGCGTCAAGACCGACGGCGACTGCGACTGTTGTATTTTCGGAACTGTCGTCCCCGTTTGCCCCGTCATCACCATCTCCGCCAAGGCCACCGATACAGCCGGTGACCACGACAAGCGCGACGATACCCAAGACCGCGATCTTATATTTCGACATCCGTTCGGCAGTATTTCTTGGGGATATAAACAGTTGTTGGTTAGCCGGCTACTTCGAAGTAGGTTACAAAATCCTCACGTTGAACGGTACGACGACCTGCGTGTTCGGCGAGAACCGCCGCCGCCTCTGCGACTCCGAGCGCCCAGTCTTCGAGATGGGCGGCGAGAGCAAGACGCGCGTCCTTGCTGACGCGGTAGCCGTCAAGTCGGAGGCGAGCGATACGGTCGACGGGTGCGACAGGCAGGATGAGGTCTTCCTTACGTGCGTCGCGCGTCTCAAACTCGAAGTCCTCCCTACGCACGGTCTTTCTGCCGTCCCTCTCAGCGTTCTCGGCGGCGTCAACGGCGAGCGACGCCCCTCTGTCCTGTATGCGCGCCGCAAGCTCCTCCGCCGCACCCGACGAGACGCGCATGTCCGGGTCGGCTTCGCGTATCAGGCTGTCGACGGGCGAGTACGGGAGTTCGACGGTCACCGTACCACCGTTACGGGAACAGTCGCCTTTCTGACGAGTTCCTGTGCCACGCTCCCGACGACATCCTCGTACTCGGTTGAGACACCACGGTGTCCGACGAAGATGCCGTCCGCGCCCGTCTCGTCGGCGTACTCGGCGACCTCCTCCGCGGCGTCGCCGTACAGCGACTCCGTCGTCGCGTCAACGCCCTCCTCCTCGGCTATCTCAGCCGAGTCGTGGAGAATTCCGTCGGCGCGCGCCTCGGCGTCCGACATGTCCTCTATAAGGACCTGTCCCTCGTCGGTGTATATCTCCGGCTTGATAGAGTGTACGAGTTCGAGGTTAGCCCCAAGAGGACCGGCGAGCGACGCGGCGTGACGAACCGCACCGTCGCTCTCGTCGGAGCCGTCGACGGCGACCACGAACCTCATCTCTTCATCACCCGTGCGCACTCCGTCGGTTCCGTGTCTTTACCGTCCGGAAACTGTCTCATAACGTACCGTATGAGAACAAGGTAATAGTATCTTTGCTTCACGGTTCTTCGTCCGCCGAACCGTTTTTGTCAAACCGGACACAACCGTACACGACGGATGGACGCCCGCGAACCGCACGAGGTACTCGGTGTCGACGAAGACGCCTCAGGTGAGGAGATAAGGCAGGCTTACAGGTCGAAGGTCAAGCAGTACCACCCCGATGTCTCCGACGCCGCCGACGCCGAGACGAGGTTCAGACGGATTCACGAAGCCTACAACAGTATGATGTCAGAGGGCGACGGTGTGACACGGTCCGCAGAGGTCACCCAAGGACGTGAGGACACCGGTAGAGGTAGGACGGACCGTAACCGGCGGAGCGAAACCGACCGTCGCGGGGCGGAGGACCGTTTCAAGACTATGGAAGAGTACGACGAGGGATGGAGGCTTGCAGTCTGCCGCCGAGGTGAGCATATGGGAGAGTGGGTCGTCTACCGGCATACGGGTCCTAGGACGGACGAGGTGCGCTACCTGACCCGCGGAGGCGAAAGCACCGACGAAGCCGTCCATTTCGGCACGCGTAGACAGGCTGAGATGTGCTACGAGAACTACGCGAAAAGAACGGGGCATGGACCGCGGAGACCAGGGAGCGGACCGGGGAGGGACCAACCGGGACGTAAGCGCGCGAACCATCGCGTCGGACAGAACACGACAAGGGAACAGGGCGGGTCCGAGACGGTGCAGGGAGAGAAGGTCGGCGGATTCGACTCGCTCTGGTCGCTGTACAGAGACGCGTCCAACGGGGATGAGAGATGGGCGGTCGTCAGCGAACTTTCGGGTAGCCCGTACTACCTGAGTCAGAAGGGTAAGCAACAACGCGACGGCTTCTGGTTCGGGAGCAAGGCGGAGGCTGAAAGGGCTTACAAGGCGTACATGGCGGGGGCGAGCGACAGGGGAAAAGGTAGCCGCAACCTGACAGGGGACAGCGACCATCGAGGAAGCCACGGTCCGAAACAGTACGCTGCCGTCGATACCGACGCAGAGGGGGAAGATATACGTCCACCTGTCTCAGCTCTCGGCGCGGTTCTTGAGGGGACGGACGCGTTGACACGCCGAACCGTCCTGGGCGCCGGGCTGTTGTTCGTGGTTCTGGTTATCGTTCTTCTTATCTCCGGTGTCCTCTAACCCTGGCTACAGGTCGGCGAGCGCGCGCAACGACTCCTCCTCAACGGGATGGAGCGACGCAGGGACGACGAGAAGATGTAACGGCGAACCGAACCCGTGGTCAGCCACCTCGCCGGGCGTGCCCGCGAAGACCTCCACGTCGTCGCTTCCGAGACGTGCCACGCCGACGACGGTCGACGCGTCGACATCCGACTCGGCGAGACGGTCAGCGGCGTCCGAGGCGCGCATGTACCGTCCATCGTCGGAGATATCGAGGTAGACGAGCGTGTGCAGGTCGCGTTCGAGGTTGTCGGCGACGCGTTCGAACGGCGAGTCGGGTTCCCATCCATCGTGGTCGTCGAAAGGTAGCGTCGTCGAAGCGCCGAAACGGTAGTTCTGTAGACCCGTCGCGCCGCAGACCGCCGTCGCGGCGCTAGGTCCGTGGACGACACGCGTCTCGACGCCACGTTCGATTGCGCGTAGACGCAGGTCGGCGTGCGTCGTGCTCACCATCGGGTCGCCGCCGACGAGGAAGACGACATCGCGTTCGGTTGCGTCCTCGACGACGCGGTCGCCGCTTTCGACCTCGTCTCGTTCGAGTACCTCGATGGGTGTCGCATGGAACTCCTCCAGGTCCTCGACGGGCGCGGCGGGGAGAACGCTCGTGTAAAACTCGGCGTACGCGACATCTGCGTCCGCGATTTCGTCGCGCCCCTTGAGCGTCACGTCGCGTTCGTCGTACAGACCTAGACCGACGAAGGTTAACATAGACGAGAAACGGGACGGCGCGTCTAATCGTTTCCGGAGTCCCACAAGGTATATTCTCCACGCCACCGAGGTTCCCAACATGGAACGGAGGTACGACATCGTAACGCCGGAGGAGATCGACGAGGGGCGCGCGACAGACGCCTACTTCGAGCGCACCGAGACGATCCTCGAAGGCGAGGGCGTTAACCCTGAGGTCGTCGCCGACGTTGGAGAGGTGGTCGAGGCGCCGAGCGTCTTCGTCGGTCTGAAGGACGTTGCACACCTTCTCGAAGGCACGGGCGTCGACCTATACGCGCTCCCCGAAGGCTCAATCTTTGAACGCGCACCTGTGATGCGTATCGAAGGGAACTACGTCGACTTCGGCAGGTACGAGACCTCGCTCCTCGGCTTCATCTGCAGGGCGAGCGCCGTTGCGTCTGCGACCGCGCGCATCAAAGCTGTCGCGGGCGATGTCCCCGTCGTGTCGTTCGGGACGAGGCGCGAACATCCCACGACCGCGGCGATGATAGAACGTTCGGCGCACATAGGCGGCGCGGACGGCGTGTCGCACGTCGCGGGTGCAGAAGCCGTCGGTCTCGTAGCGTCGGGTACTATGCCTCACGCTCTCGTAATCTCGATGCGCGACCAGGAGCGCGCGTGGAAGGCTTACGACGAACACGTCGACGAAGACGCCCCGCGTATCATGCTCTGCGACACCTA
>JBKHFQ010000035.1:0-9179 GCA_046540135.1 Halobacteriales archaeon | reverse complement strand
TGTATGTACCTCACATGAGACGACCACCGAAAGAAAGATGCGCGCGCGGCACTGTTTCGCGAACATGAGCGAAGACTGCATCTTCTGTTCGATACTCGACGACGAGATACCGTCGTACGGCGTCTACGAGGACGACGAGACGTACGCGTTTCTCGACGCCAACCCGCTCGGTCGCGGGCACACGCTCGTCATTCCAAAGAAACACGCCGAGACGCTGACCGACCTTTACGACGGCGGTGCGGCGGTCTTTGAGACGACGCGCCGACTCGCACCGCAGGTTGCCGACGCCGTAGACGCACCCGCGTACAACCTCGGTCTGAACAACGGAAGCGCCGCCGGGCAGGAGGTACCGCACGTCCACATGCATATCGTGCCGCGTTTCGAGGGCGACGGCGGCGGACCGATACACGCTCTTCAGCCATCGCC
Source organism: Halobacteriales archaeon (assembly GCA_046540135.1). Lineage (GTDB taxonomy): Archaea > Halobacteriota > Halobacteria > Halobacteriales > Halorutilaceae > Halorutilus. Next base: position 8,753 of record JBKHFQ010000035.1, on the reverse strand, counting down.
GCCTTCGGTAGACGACGACGAGATGGAGGAGATACACACCGCCATCGTCGATGCAGTCGACTCCTGACGCCGCACAAACCCTTTTGTCGTCTCCGTCCTATGTAGACGTATGACGCAAGTCACAGTAGTAGGCGGCGGACCCGCGGGACTCTCCGCCGCCCTGTTCACCGCCAAGAACGGTCTCGAAACCACGGTCTACGACACCGACGAGACGTGGATGCACAAGGCGCACCTGTTCAACTACCTCGGTATAGAGTCGATGGATGGTACCGAGTTCATGGACGTATCGCGCGAACAGGTCGAGGGGTTCGGCGTCGAGACGCTCGACCTCGAAGCCACCGACGTATCTCGTGACGGCGACGGCTTCACAGTCGAAGCCGGGAACGACGAACGCGATGCCGACTACGTCGTGCTCGCCACGGGAGCGGACCGTTCTCTCGCCGAGTCGCTCGGGTGCGCGTTCACGGACGAGGACGTTGTCGATGTCGACGTGACGATGGAGACTTCGGTCGACGACGCCTACGCGACGGGCGCTATGGTACGCGCCGAGGAGTGGCAGGCTGTCATATCGGCAGGCGACGGCGCGGCGGCGGCGCTCAACATACTCACGAAGGAGAAGGGCGAACACTTCCACGACTTCGACACGCCCGCCGACGCGGAGTAGAGACCTCGCACCGAAGGGACGAACACAACCCTTTTGCGCGCTCCCGGCGAATCCCCGGTATGAGCTATGAATCCGACCTCGACCGCGCCTTCGAGGAGATGCCCGAAATAGAGGGCGACGGCGACCGTTTCGAGGTTCCTGAACCCGAGGTACGCGTCGAGGGCAGTTCGACGATACTCACCAACTTCCAGGACATACTCGACACGCTCAACCGTGACGAAGACCACCTGATGAAGTACCTCCTGCGCGAAATCGGCACCGCAGGACACGTCGACGAGAGCGGCAGGGCGCAGTTCAAGGGCGAGTTCTCGCCCGACGAGTTCGCGCGGGTCCTCGACGCCTACGTCGGCGAGTACGTCCTCTGTTCCGAGTGCGGACGCCCCGATACCCACCTCAAGAGGGAGGACCGTACCCTCATGCTCCGTTGCGACGCGTGCGGAGCGTTCCGCCCCGTCTCGAAGGGTTCGACCAAGAAGGCGGAGACTACCAAGAAGGAGGTTGAGGAAGGAAAGAGCTACGAGCTAAAGATTACGGCGATAGGAAACAAGGGCGACGGTATAGCCAAGAAGGGGGGCTACACAATCTTCGTCCCCGGGGCGCAGGAGGGCGAGGTCGTACAGGCGCGTATCAACAACATCTCCGGTAACCTCGCCTTCGCACAACGCGTCGACTGACGCGACGGCGCTGACAGAGTCGTGCGGTTTATTACCTCGGTGACGCATTTCGTACCATGAAACTCACGAGCAACGAGCGCCGCGTCCTCGACGCACTCGCCGAAAGGGACGGCGAGGCGGACGCCGCAACCCTCGCCGACGAGACAGGGTTGGGGCGCGGACCTGTTGAGGGTGCGCTCGAACTACTCAAAGACAAGGGGTACGTCGATGTTGACGAGTCAGTCGAGACGGTGTACTCCCTCACCGACGAAGGGCGTGGGTACGCCCGGGATGCGTTGCCCGAACGCCGTCTGCACGACTACCTCGTCGATAACGAAGACGTTACGATGGACGAACTTCGGGAAGTCGACGGCTTCGAGATAGGTATCGGACATCTACGCCGTAAGGGATGGGCGGAGATAGGCGGGACGGTCGAACCGAACGACGCGCCCAAGGGTGACGACGAGGAGGCTCTCGAAGCGCTCGCAGAGGGCGAGGAGGTTGACGGCGTGCCCGAGACACTCGTCGAACGCGGGTTGGTCGAACGCGAGGAGGAACGTGCCGTCGTCGCACGTCTCTCAGACCAAGGACGCGAGGCGGCGCAGGGCGAAGCGCGTCAGACCGTCGGCGCAGTTACACACGACCATCTCGCATCGGGCGACTGGAAGGACGCCGAGTTCGCCGACTACAACGTCGAGGCGGAGGCGGAGACGACGCACGGCGGACGCGAACACATCCTCCGTCAGATGGCGAACCGCGTCAAGGAGGTCATGACCGGCATGGGGTTTCAGGAGATGGAGGGTCCGCACGTCGACGCCGAGTTCTACATCAACGACTGCCTCTTTATGCCTCAGGACCATCCGGCGCGCACCCACTGGGACAAGTTCCTCGTCGAAGAACCGACGCATATCGACGAACTACCCGACGAACTCGTCGAGAACGTCCAAAAGGTCCATCTCGAAGGCGCCGATGACGGCGACGGCTACCACTCCGAATGGGAACGCGACGTTGCGCGCACGCTCAATCTCCGCGGACACACAACGAGCCTTTCGATGCGTTACCTCGCCGAGGGCGTCGAACCTCCGGCGCGGTACTTCAGCGTCGACAAGGTCTACCGAAACGACACGCTCGACCCGACGCATCTTCTCGAATTCTTCCAGATTGAAGGCTGGGTAATGGCTGAAGACCTGTCGGTACGTGACCTGATGGGAACGTTCGTCGAGTTCTACTCACACTTCGGCATCGAGGATATCGAGTTCAAGCCCCACTACAACCCCTACACCGAACCCTCGTTCGAGATATTCGGCGAACACCCGGAAACGGGCGAACTTATCGAAATCGGTAACTCCGGCATGTTCCGTCCTGAGGTCCTCGAACCCCACGGTATCGACGACGACGTGGAGGTGATGGCGTGGGGGCTTGCGCTCGAACGTCTGTTGATGCTCATCTACGGATTCGAGGATATACGCGACGTACACGGAACGCTCTGCGACCTTGAACTTCTCAGGGAGGTGCCCGTTCTATGGAATTAAATGTCATGGTACGAACCCAAACCACGGAGGTGCCACAATGGCGGTAGTCGAGGTAGACCCTGACGAACTCCGGCGACTCGTAGGGCGCGACATGGACCGTGACGAGATAGTCGACGAACTGTTCGCGCTCGGCGTCGAGTTCGAGGGCGAAGGGGACGAAGGCATGGAGTTCGAGGTCGTTCCCGACCGCCCCGACCGTCTGAGCGTCGAAGGTCTCGCGCGCTCCCTGCGCTACCAGTTCGGCGACGACCGAGGGGTGCGCGTTCCCGAACTCCGAAAGAGCGACTACACGGTTCGCGTTGAGGGCGTGCCTGCGCGCCCCTACATCGTCGCCGCTGTCGTACGCGATGTCGACCTGACCGGCGGCGTCCTTGACTCGCTCATACAGCTACAGGAGAAGCTACACTCGACTCTGGGGCGCAGACGCAACAAGGGGGCGATAGGAGTCCACGACCTGACGATGGTCAAGGGCGACGAGTTCGTCTACCGCGACGTTGCACCTGACGAAGAGACCTTCGTCCCTCTCGAAATCGGCGATGCAGAGGCGCGCGAGATGACGCCGGGCGAGGTCATGGACGACCATCCCGTCGGCAAGGAGTACGCGCGTATACTCGAAGAAGCCGAACGCGTCCCCGCCATCTACGACGACATAGGCATGTTCTCGTTCCCGCCCGTTATCAACGGGAAACGGACGGAGGTACGCGAGGACTCGCGCGACCTACTCGTCGAGATGACGGGGACGGACGAGTGGACGATAGACAAGATGCTCAACATTCTGGTCTACGCCCTCTCCGACCGCGGCGCCACTGTCGAGGAGGTCAAGGTCGAGTACGACGACCGACGCGCGCTCAAGCCCGACCTGTCGACCGAGTCGAAGACGGTGGGGCACGAACGCGTCGAGTCTATGCTAGGCACCGAGTTCGGGACCGAAGAGGTCGTCGACCTTCTCGAACGTTCGGGCATGGACGCGACGGCAGAGAAGCGCGACGACGCGACGGTCTACGACGTCACCGTGCCGCCGTACCGTACCGACGTAATGCACCCGCTCGACGTTGTTGACGACGTTGGACGCGCGTACGGATTCAACGAGATGGAGCCGCGTTACCCCGACGTATCGACCGTCGGCGGTCTGACCGACTCGACGCGCCTCGAAAACGCCGTGCGCAAGCAGTTAGTCGGCTTGGGCTTCCAGGACCTCCTCAACTTCGTCCTGACCAACGAAGACGACTGCTACGAAACGATGCGCCGTGAAGCGTCCGACGACGCCGTCCGTATACCCAACCCCTACAGCGAGGACTACAACGTCGTACGTAGCTGGCTCCTTCCGTCGCTGGTCTCCGTGCTGGCGAACAACACCCACCGCGAGTACCCGCAGAACCTCGCCGAGGTCGGCTTCTGCGCCGTACAGGACGAAGACGAGAACACCGGCGTCCGCGAGGAGACGCACGTTGCCGGCGTCGTCTGCGGCACCGATGCCGGATACGAGGGCGCAAAGTCGAAGCTCGTCTCGCTCGTTGAGGACTTCGACGCGGCTCTCGAAACTCCGCCGACCGAGCATCCGTCCTTCATCGACGGGCGCGCCGCAACCGCCGTCATTGACGGCGACGAAGCCGGCGTCATCGGCGAACTCCATCCCGAGATACTCGCCGAACGCGAGATACTCCAGCCTGTTGCGGCTTTCGAGTTTGAGATTGACGCGCTGGGGTAACGCAACGCACTTTTGCGCGCGCCCCTTCTCTCCGCCATGACCGAAACGGTGGAGAACGAAATCCGTGCCGCTGTACACGACGACCTCGCGGACCGCGGCTTCGACTGTCCCGGATGCGGCGGTGGGGAGTTTGAGATCGACATCTGGGGTGTCGGCGACGGTATCAACGGCGAGGAGGTACGCGCTGCGGCTGTCTGCGACGCGTGCGGTGCGCGCCTCAACGTCCGTGTAGACAGCGAGATACTCGACCGGTTCCTGTAACGCCTGCCCCTTCCACGAAGCTTATGTGACTCCGGAACGCCCTTAGGCGTATGTCCGACGAAGACGACGGATTCGACACACGTAGCGTACACGCAGGACAGGAACCCGACCCCGCGACCAACGCACGCGCTCCGCCGATATACCAGACGACCTCCTACGTCTTCGACGACGACGAACACGCCGCGAACCTTTTCGCGCTCGAAGAGGCGGGCAACATCTACTCGCGCATAATGAATCCGACGAACGCGATGCTCGAAAAGCGTCTTGCATCTCTCGAAGGCGGCGTCGCCGCGCTCGCCACCTCCAGCGGTATGGCGGCTTTCGACCTCGCCAACTTCGTCCTCGCAGAGGCGGGCGACAACGTCGTCTCGTCATCGTCGCTCTACGGCGGCACCTACACCTACCTGACGCATACGGCACCGCGCCGCGGAATCGAGACGCGTTTCGTCGGTTCGACCGACTACGAAGCGTACGCCGACGAGATAGACGACGACACTGCGTACGTCCATCTCGAAACCATCGGCAATCCGGCGCTCGACACACCCGACATCGAACGCGTTGCCGAGATAGCGCACGACAACGACGTACCCCTGTTCGTCGACAACACGTTCGCAACGCCGTACCTATGCAACCCCATCGAACACGGCGCGGACATCGTCTGGCACTCGACGACCAAGTGGATACACGGAAGCGGTTCGACCATCGGCGGCGTCCTCATCGACGGCGGCACCTTCGACTGGGAGGACGGCGACTACCCCAACCTGACTGAGGAACACCCCGCCTACCACGGCTTGAACTTCCGCGACGCCTTCGGAGACGCCGCCTTCGCGTACGCCGCCCGCGCACGCGGTCTGCGCGACCTCGGAAATCAGCAGTCGCCGTTCGACTCGTGGGTCACGCTCCAGAAGCTGGAGACGCTACCTCTTCGCGCACAACGCCACTCCGACAACGCGCTCGAAGTCGCCCGGTGGCTTCAAGACCACGACGAGGTCGCGTGGGTCAACTATCCGGGTCTCGAATCGCACCCGACGCACGACAACGCGTCGGAGTACCTCGACGGAGGCTACGGCGGCATGATAACCTTCGGCGTTGAGGGCGGATACGAGGCGGGACGCGAACTCTGTAACGGGGTCGAACTCGCGTCTCTCCTCGCAAACGTCGGCGACGCAAAGACCCTCATAATCCATCCCGCGTCGACGACGCACCAACAGCTAACCGACGAGGAGAAGGAGTCGAGCGGGGTCACCGACGAACTCGTCCGCCTGTCGGTCGGCATTGAGGATGTTGACGACATAATCGCCGATCTTGAACAGGCGATAGACGCCGCGACCTGACGCGATGGAGAGCGACACCGCCGACCTCGGAGAGTTCGAGTTCGAGTCGGGCGAGACGATCGAAATCGAGGTTGCCTACGAGACCTACGGCGACTACGACGGTGACAACGCCGTGCTCGTCTGTCACGCCCTCACCGGGAGCGCACACGTCGCGGGGCGCGAGGAGGACCGCGGAACCGCAGGACAGGCGGCGGCGTGGTGGGACGACATCGTGGGACCCGGAAAGGCTGTCGATACTAACGACTTCTACGTCGTCTGCGCCAACGTCCCGGGTTCGTGCTACGGTACGACCGGACCTGCGAGCGAGAACCCTGAGACTGGCGAACCCTACGGACCCGAGTTCCCGCCTGTCACGGTCTCCGACTGGACGCGTTCGCAACGCCGTCTTCTCGAAATCCTCGGCGTCGACAGCCTCCACGCCGTAATCGGTGGGAGCGTCGGCGGTATGAACGTCCTCGAATGGGCGAAGCTCTACCCTGACTACGTCGACCGCCTCATACCCGTCGCCACGGCGGCGCGCCTCGACCCTCAGAGCCTCGCACTCGACGCCGTTGCAAGACGCGCCATCCTTTCGGACGACAACTGGAACGGCGGACGGTACTACGCTAAGGACGACGAACCCCCCGACGACGGACTCGCCATCGCGCGCCAGATAGGACATATCATGTATCTGTCGAAGGAGTCGATGAGCGACAAGTTCGGCAGACGCGCGGCGCGGCGCGAACCCAGCGACGACGCACCCGTTACCGACGACCCGACGGCGGACTACTTCCCCTACCGAGACGTTGAGTCGTACCTTGACTATCAAGCCGACAAGTTTGTCGACCGTTTCGACGCCAACTCGTACCTCTACCTCCTCCGCGCCATGGACGAGTACGACCTTGCGAGCGGCTACGATTCCGATGCCGACGCTCTCGCGGCGTACGACGGCGAGGCGCTCGTCATCTCGTTCACGGGTGACTGGCACTTTACGGTTGAACAGGCGGAGGAACTAACGCGCGCCTTTGACGAGGCAGGAGCGGATGTCGAACACCACGTCATAGAGAGCGACTACGGTCACGACGCCTTTCTCGTCGAACCCGAAAAGATAGGACCCCCGCTCCGCTCCTTCCTCGGCACGGGCGTGCGCTGAAACCACCGCACCCGTTGGTGGATTCGCAACCTTTATTCGTAACCTCCAACTTTAAACGACTCAAGATGCGCAAGAAGATACTGCTCGCCGCTATCGCCGTAAGCCTGTTCCTCGTTGCCGCACCCGCGGCTGCGCAGGACGTTTCGGTGACTGCGGAACCCCAAGCAACCACGGGAGAAAACGTTACGATAGACAGTGCGGAGATAGATGATGACGGTTGGGTCGCCGTCTACTCCGAGTCTGTCGACGAGGGACCTAACTTCGACGAGCTCAAGGGTGCCGCTGAGGTTGAGGACGGCGAAAACGACGATATCGTAGTCGAGACCGATGGTCTTGACGAGAACGGCTTCTACTACGCCGTCCTGCATTACGAGGAGGAGGAAGCGGGTGAGTTCAACTACCCTGAGGACTCCGAGGTCACCTACAACGACTCTACAGTACAGGACGACTTCTACGTCGCGGTCGGTACCGAGGACGTACTCCAGAGCTACGCCGAGGCGAACCAGCAGAGGCGTGACCTCAGGGAACGTATAGACAGCCTTGAAGACCAGCTTGAGGAGCTTGAGGAACGCTCGGAGGACACGAACGGCACCGACGAAGACCTTGAGGACCAGATAGACTCCGTCAGGGAAGAACTTGAAACGACACGTGACAGCTTTGATGAGATAGATTCCACGATACAGGAGACGGAGAGTCTGCTCGAAGAGACGTCGAACGGGTCGGATACCGACGGCGGTGACGAAGGCGATACGGACGACGGTAACGACACCGACGGCAACACGTCCGACGACGGGACCGACGAACCGCAGGGTCTCCCCGGCTTTACAGCGGTTGCCGCGCTCGTCGCCGGTCTGACCGCCGCGGTCTTCCTCGGTAGACGCGACTGAATGTCGGTCGATGTTTCCGGCGTAGAGTTCGACGAACCTGTTCTACTTGCCTCGGGTATTCTTGGCTCCACGGGTGCGTCTCTCAACCGTGCGTTGCGCGCAGGTGCGGGTGGCGTCGTTACCAAGAGCGTCGGTCCGCGGGAGCGCACGGGGCATCCCGGACCGAACGTATTCCTCGACGACTCGGAGGAGTACGCGTTGAACGCCGTCGGTCTGTCGAACCCCTCGGACGGCTTCACCGACGAGGTCGAAATGGTGGACGGACCGACGGTCGTGAGTATCTTTGGCGGAACCGCCGACGAGTTCGCCGACTTAGCCCGGACGTTCGCGCCGTACGCCGACGGTTTCGAGCTAAACGTCTCGTGCCCGCACGCCGAGGGGTACGGCGTCGATATAGGCGCGGACCCCGAACTCACGCGCAAGGTAACCGCCGCCGTCAACGACGCCGCGGACGTTCCCGTCTGGGTCAAGATGACGCCGGACGTGACGGACGTGACGGAGATAGGCGTCGCGGCGCAGGAGGGCGGCGCGGATGCTGTCGTTGCGACGAACACGTTAAGCGCTCTCGCAATCGACGTTGAG
>JBKHFQ010000034.1:0-9395 GCA_046540135.1 Halobacteriales archaeon | reverse complement strand
CGAATGGAAGGCTCAGCTAAACGACAACGACGAGTACGCCGAGAAGGCGAGCGACTGGGGCGTCGGCTGGAACGGTGACTTCATATTCACCATAGAGGTTGACGAGGGTGCGAAGGACGAGTTCCCCGAACTCGTCGGCGACAGCGACAAGGTGCACTACTTCATCGGTCTTGAAGGCGGCGAGTGTACGGACGCTTATCAGGTCGAAGACCTCGAAGATGTCGACTACGGCTTTGAGATAATCGGACCGTACGAGAACTGGAAGAAGCTCGCGAACGGCGAGATAGGGGCGATAGACAGCCTGATGAGCGGTCAGTTCGAGCTTAACGGAGACATGCAACGCGTGATGCAGTACAGCGACGGCGCGGTCGAGATGGTCGAGACGGCGACCGACATCGAGACCAACTTCGTCTACTGATGGCTTACGGAAAGGTTGTCACGCTTGCAGGCGAGCGTGAGACGGAGATTCAGGAGATAGATTACAAGCCCGATATCGAAGACGACGCCGTCTTCACGGAGGTCGTTCAGACCAACGTCTGCGGTAGCGAGGTGCATTTCTGGAAGGGCGAGTTCCCCGTCCCAAACGGCGCTGTACTCGGACACGAGGCTGTGCTACGCGTCGAGGAACTCGGCGACGAGGTGACGACCGACTCTGCGGGTAACCGTGTCGAGGAAGGCGACCTGATTACACCCGTCTACTTCCAGCCGTGCGGCGAATGTAGCGGCTGTTCGCACGGGCAGTTCTACGCGTGCGAGGTCGTCAAGAGCATGGGCGAGTGGATGCAACCCCACTCGATACCGCCGCATTTCCGCGGGACGTTCGCGACGCACTACTACATCAATCCAGGACAGCGTTTCTACAAGGTCCCTGAGGACGTGCCCAACCACGTCGCGGCGGGCGCGAACTGCGCGCTATCGCAGGTCATCTTCGGTCTTGACCGCGCCGACCTGACACAGGGCGAGACGGTACTCGTGCAGGGAGCGGGCGGTCTCGGACTCAACGCAATCGCGGTTGCGAAGGAGACGGGCGCGGAGGTCATCGTCGTCGAGGGTGCTCCCGGACGTATCGAGCGCGCCAAGGAGTTCGGGGCGGACCACATCGTCGACATGAACGAGTACGAGGAGCCGGGCGAGCGTATCCGGCGCGTGCAGGAACTCACCGGCGGAGACGGTGCCGATGTCGGCATCGAGGTCGCAGGTATCCCGCCGGCGTTCAAGGAAGGCGTGAGCATGCTCCGTAACGGCGCGCGGTACGTCGAGATGGGTAACATCGCCACGAAGCTGACGACGGAGTTCAGCCCTGCCGAACTCACGGTGAAACGTATCAACGTCAAGGCACTCCTCCTGTACCAGCCGTGGTACCTCGAACAGGCTCTCGACTTCCTGTCGCGCAACGCCGATGACTACCCGTACGACGACCTTCTCGACGCCGAGTTCCCGCTCGAAGAGGCGCAGAAGGCTCTCGAAGGAAGCGCCGAGCAGGAGTTCACGCGGGCGAGTCTGGTGCCGGAGAGGTAGGACGAATCGGACGAATCCGGAGAAAGGCTTTTTCGTCTTCTTCCCGTCGTGTAGAGCATGGAATCCGACTGGCGGCAGGCGGAGAAGGAGTACGACGACGAGGTGATAGGCTGGAATACGGTCCCCGAAGCGATAGAGGCGTCGGCTGAACGACGCCTATCGGAGGCGGCGAGTATGTATAAGGGAGGTGTGTACGACAGGGCGCTGGTGCCGGACGTGATAGATGAATCGCCCGACGGAGAGTTCACGTCGTTGACGTACGACGAGTTCCGCTCCATCTACCGACGAATCGCGGCGGGTTTTGACAATCTCGGCGTCTCAAAGGGCGACCGTGTCGGGATCTTCGCCAACACCCGCCTCGAATGGGCGTTGTCGGACTTCGCCCTTCTCTCACGCGGCGGAGTCGTGACGAGCGTCTACTCTTCGTCGTCGCCGCGACAGACGAGGTATCTGCTGGACGACCCCGGCGCGTCGGGTGTCGTGGTCGAAAACCAGGAACTGCTGGAGCGCGTCCTTGAGGTTGAGGACGACCTCGAACTCGACTTCATCGTCTCTATGGACGAGGTTGACGACGAACATCTCGAACGCGACAACGTTCACACGCTCGATGATGTCTATGCGATTGGGGACGAAGCCTTCGACGAGGATAGATTCAACGACTGGCTCGACAACCTCTCTATCAACGACCTCTGCACACTTATCTACACCTCCGGGACCACCGGACAGCCGAAGGGGGTGAGGCTGACGCACCGCAACTTCAGGTCTTCGATAAACCAAGCGCGCAAACGTTTCGGTCCGCGTCCCGACAAGCCCGACGACGTTCCGAGCATCGACGAAACGGACCGCGTCGTATCCTTCCTCCCTCTCGCGCACGCGTTCGAACGTTACGGCTCCTTCCTTATGTACGCGTCGGGGGCAACGGTTGCGTACGCCGAAAGCCCCGACACTCTCCAGGAGGACTTCTCAGCCGTGTCTCCGACGACGGGGACGAGTGTGCCGCGCGTCTACGAGAAGGTCTACGACGCGATACGTGAGCAGGCAAGCGGTTCGGGGGCGAAGAAACGTATCTTCGAGTGGGCGGAGGGTGTCGGCGAGAGGTACCACAAGGAAGACTCTCCGGGTGCGTGGCTGAGCGCCAAACACGCCGTCGCCGACCGTCTCGTCTTCTCGGACGTCCGCGAAGCGCTTGGAGGTGAGATAGAGTTCATGATAAGCGGCGGCGGGAGCCTGTCGGCGGACCTGTGCGCTCTCTACCACGGCATGGGTCTACCGATACTCGAAGGGTACGGTCTGACGGAGACCGCGCCTATCGTGTCCGCGAATCCGCCGGAGGAGCCGAAGATAGGCACCATCGGACCTGCGATACCCGACATAGAGACAAAGCTCGACGTTGACGCCGCGCCGGAGGAGGTGCGCGACGACGGAAACGTCGGCGAGCTACTCGTGCGAGGACCCAACGTGACCGACGGATACTGGGAGAAGCCCGACGAGACGGCGGCTTCGTTCACCGAGGCGGACGACGGAGGAGACGACTGGTTCCGTACGGGCGATGTGGTGCGCGTCGACGACGACGGCTACATGACGTTCGTGGACCGGGCAAAGGAACTCATCGTCCTTTCGACGGGCAAGAACGTACCCCCGCAACCCATCGAGGACGAGTTCTCGACATCGACGCTCGTCGAACAGTGCATGGTCGTCGGGAGCGAGGAGAAGTTCATAGGCGCACTCATGGTCCCCAACTTCGAGGGTCTACGCAAACGCGCCGAGAAGGAGGGCGTCGAACTGCCCGACAACAACGAGGACATCGTCAACGACGAACGCGTGAGGTCGTGGATACAGGAGGAGGTTGACGCCGCGAACGAGAACTTCGAGAAGTACGAGACGATAAAGAAGTTCAGGCTCGTCGCCGAGGAGTGGACCGAGGAGAACAACCTCCTGACGCCGAGCCTCAAGAAGAAGCGGCGCAACATTCTGGAGAAGCACCGCGGCGCGGTGGACGGTATTTACGCCGAGGAAGAGGAGTAGGGATACGTCGTGTGACCGTGTCGTGATACGAAAGCAGGCGGTTCGGGCACCGAGGCGAAAAAAGGCTACCGCGTTTCGGTTTCGTTCATAGTAACGTGCTGACAGTTCGTCTCCAGACGGATGGTGGGCTCCTCGTCGGCACCGCCTTCTATCCAGATTTCTATGCCGGAGCGGTTGTCACCCTCACACGGTAGCTCCGGCTGTTCGAACCCGGGCCATCGCCTCTCGAACCTGTTTCCGTCAACTTCCACGATGACGGTTTCCGGCTCGGCTGACACAGGAAAGGTCGCGTCCTCGTCCGACTCGTTATCCTCAGAAAGCTCGTACTCCTTGTGGAACAGCTCCTCCCCGTCCTTGTTTTCCACCGTCACGGTGACGTTACGCGTCGTTTCCTCGTGGTCAACGTGGTAGACTGTAACCGTGTGCGCAAGCTGAGCCGAAGATCTTCGGGAAAGGCATCCGGTTGCGGTTGCAACCCCGGCACATAAGCCGACGATGAACTTCCTTCGTTCCATGCTATGTTGTCGGATGTGGGCGCAGATTGTATAATAGTTCCGTAGACTGAAACAGCTTTTTCAGCTTCTGTGAGTTCGGTAAGTGATGGGGTCTCATCCCCGTAACAGCTTCGTATTACGGTTATGAGATATCTGCTGAGAATTGCACTACCACAACCTACATAATCGCAGTTGCCGTACAACGTTGCTACCCTCATCATACCATAGTGAAGTATTATGTACCGCTACACACCTTCTGAGATAGACCGCGAACGCGCCCACCACCAAGCCGTCATACAGGGCGCGGACGACCTTGATGTAAAACGCATAGGAAACCTCGGAGAACTCGCCTTCGAATGCTTCTGCCGCGAGTACCTGCCCGTCGAGATGTGGGACTGGATGAACGAAGAGGCGATACGCCGGTGTAACCCCGAAAGCTTCTCCGCGTACGACTTCGAGGTCTTCGGGTACGAGGTGGACGTAAAGACCTCGCGCGACGTGTCGGCGTTCCTACCGCGGAAACTCCTCGACAACGACCCCGACGACGATATCATCGTCATGTCGTGGCACCGCGACAAAGAAGACGGTTTGATTCTTCTCGGATGGTCACGCGTCGATACCCTCAAGTCGAAGGTAGAAGCCGACGATGAGTACGCCGCCGACAACCCGTCGCGCCTCGACCATCTCGCGGCGCGTCCGATGAACGAACTCATAGACCTCGGTCCGAACACGGCGCACATGAACCAGCGCCCGACGAACCCGTTCGAACCCGGAGATCGTGTCGTCAAGGACGATGGTTCAAGCCGTTCGCCCGGAATCGTCGTAGAGGTCCTACCGCCGGAGAAGAGCATCAACGTTCACGGACAGCAGTTCGAGGGGGAAGGTGTCCGCGTCGCCTTCGCCGAACCGATGAACGCCGGACCCGGCGCGTGGCGCGACTACCATCCGGCGAAGCTCGCGTCGTACTGCCACGACCAGGACATCAAGCTGTACACGTACAAGCACACGAACCTCGAATACGCCGAACACCCGTTCGTTGTCGGCGATCGTGTCGTCAAGGAGGACCACGATGACCCCGACCCTGCCGTTGTTATAGAACGTAACGGCGACGAAGTGAAGGTAGCCTACGAAGGACAGTTCGGCGGTGGCGTTCCGGATTCGGGATTCGCGGACTACTGCGAAGAGAACGGTGTGAAGCTATATAGCTACGAGGCGGGCGAACTGGGGTACGTGTAACTCACCCGGTCAGAATTCGCTCAACCTTCTCCACCGCCGCGGGCGCGTCCTCCGCGATTACGTACGCGACGGGTTCGACGCCGAAACCCCCGCGATGGTAGGCGATGTCGGGCACTCCGTCGGCAAAGGCGTCGTCGAGCGTCTCGTCGCGCTCCTCACGGTCGGCGTCGAACTCGACGGCGCGCATATCGGCGTCGGCGGCGGCTTCGAGTAGCCCGTCCGACGTGGCGAGGTTGAGCGCGGCGCGTTTCGAGGGATTGACGCGCACCGCGGCGAGGACGACTGCGGAGACGTTCTTCGACGCGCCGAACTCAGGGTTTGCGGGTACGTGAACGCGTCCGTTGACGACGTAGACTCGTCCGGGGACCGCGGCGACATCGGACGCACCGGTCGCGTCGGGGAGAGCCTGAGCGACGTTCGTTCCGACGTTAGGGACGTGTTCGGCGACGCCACCGAGACTCTTGAACCGCCGGACAGCGCGGCGTACGTCACCGAGTACCTCGTTCTCAACGAGTAACGACGAGTCGGAGCCGCGGACGCAGAGGTCGCACCCCTTCCCGCGGAGGAACGGAGACTCGCACTCGTGTACCTCGCATATGGGTCCGCGGTCTTCGAGGGCGCGGACGAGACCGACGACCTCGGCGAGCGCCTCGTAGTCGTCGAGCTTGTCATCGTCGAACCCATCCGCGACCCGTTCGACGGTATCGCGGACGCGTGAGTCGGAAGCGATGACATCCTCCGTCTCAACCTCGCCCGCGACGTACTTGCTGACGGCGGGTTGAGACACTCCCATCCGGTCGGCTATCTCCTGTTGCGTAAAGCCGCGGTCGTCAAGCGCGGAGGCGAGAAGGGCGCGAAACGTCGGCAGGAAGGAGTCGACGACTATCTCGCTCGGTAGCTTCATGGGGCGTGTAGCGTCGGGTCGGTCATAAACCCTCCCGACACGACGGCGCAAGCTACATACCAGAGGGACGACATCATCTATCATGGCAGAGAACGACGCTTACATCGTAGACGCAGTACGCACGCCGTTCGGTAAGGAGGGCGGCGTCTTCAAGGACACTCATCCTCAGGACCTCGGCGCGGAGCCGCTGAAGGCTCTCGAAGACCGTGTCGGATTCGACCCGGCGGACGACATCGAGGACATCCATTACGGCTGTGTAACGCCGAAGGGAGAGCAAGGATACAACATAGCGCGTCTCCTTCCGCTCGTCGCAGGATGGGACGTGGACGTTCCCGGCGTACAGCTAAACAGGCAGTGCGGTTCGGGACAGCAGGCGGTCAACTTCGCCGCGGCAAACATCCGTAGCGGTCTGCACGACTGCGTAATCGCGGGCGGCGTCGAACACATGACGCGCGAACCGATGGGTAGTGACGGCGACTTCGGCTCCTTCAGCGAGACGTACAGCGACCGGTTCAAGATAGTTCCTCAGGGAGAAAGCGCCGAGCTAATCGCAGAGGAGTGGGGTTTCACGCGCGAGGAGGTCGACGAAATCGCGTACGACTCGCAACAGCGCATGGCGGAGGCGACCGAGGACGGGCGGTACGACTCCCAACTCGTGCCCGTCGAGACGGAGCGCGAGGACGAGGACGGAAACGTCGAGGAAATCGTCGTCGATGAGGACGAACACCCGCGTCCCGACACGACGAAGGAGGTTCTCGGAAAGCTACCCCTCGTATTCCGCGGAAGCGGTAACGGAGTCATCACGCCGGGCAACTCGTCGGGTATCGTCGACGGCTCTTCGGCGATGGTGGTCGCTTCGGGCGAGAAGGTCGAGGAGGAAGGCTGGGAGCCTAAGGCGCGTATCGTCGATGTAGCTCTCGCGGGCGTCGACCCCGTTATGATGCTCACAGGACCGATTCCCGCGACGGAGCGCGTCCTCGACAGCGCGGGTATGGACGTAGAGGACATCGACCTTTTCGAGGTCAACGAGGCGTTCGCGTCGGTCGTAAACGCGTGGCTCGAAGAGACGGGCGCGCCGTGGGACCGTACGAACGTCAACGGCGGCGCAATCGCGCACGGACACCCGCTCGGCGCGACCGGAAGCGCGCTCGTGACCAAGCTCGTACACGAACTCGAACGGACCGGGGGACGGTACGGTCTGTCGACGATGTGTATCGGCTTCGGTCAGGGCATTGCTACCATCGTAGAGCGCGTGGAGTAGTCGGTTATCTCGGCTGTGGCGGCTCAGTCGAAGACCGGCTCGTCGAGAGACAGCAGGACGACAGCCGAAGATGTGAGAGCAACGACGCCGGTGTAGAGAAGTAAAGGGTTCGTGAAGCCCGAAACTACTAAGACCGCACCTACTGACACGGCTACGGCGCCCGCGAAGAACAGGAGCGCACCCGCCGCTCGTTCACGGCGTTCGCGCTCGGGTTCTTCGTCAACGGGAGTCATCGAACTCACCTGCATCGTGAGAGTCGGTGTATCCGTCGCCCTCGTCTTTCGGCGTCATCTGCGTTATACACTGTGAGAGACGAACAATAGCTTTCGGTGGCGACAAGGGTTACGACGCCACAGTACGGAGACGGTCCACGACGAACTCTCTGTCGAGTGCCGCGAGAAGCGGACCGAGCTTCGGACCCGAATCCTGACCGAGGAACAGACGGTAGCCGTCGGAGAAGAAGCCGCCGACGCCAAGGTCGTGTTCGCGCGCCGTCTCGAATACGGCGTTCTGTATCTCGTCAGGCGACGCTCCGGACTCGACTACGTCTGCGAGTTCGTCAAAGGCGGCGCGCGTGTCGTCGTCGAAGGCAACGTCAGGCGTCTCGTCAAGGACGCGGACAGCGTACTGGTTGTCGAAGTCAAGCGCCCAGTTGCGCGCGAGTTTGACGCGTCGGAGAGCGTCAGCGCGTTGCGCGTCTGTCGCGTCTTCGGTCAGGTGTCCCGAGCGGCGGAGCGCGTTAAGGCGCGCCTCTTCGTCTTCGGCGACACCGACCATCGCTGAGAAGGTGTACGGCGGACGGACGGGTTGGTGCGCTTCGGTGTCGTCGCCGGGTGCGCGGAGGTCGTCGTAGACGCGCTCGGCGTACAGGCGTTCGGTGGCGTCGGCGGCTTCCTCGCGTCCGTAATGAACGTCCTCGACGCGGTCGAAGTCGTTGACGAGGTGCTGAACCTCTGCGAGCGACAGGTCGCGCTGTTTCTTGGGGTCAAGCGCGAAGAAGTAACGGAGGACGGGCGGTTCGACGTAGCGGAGAACGTCGGAGACGGTGTAGACATTCCCTTCGCTCGCCGACATCTTCGCACCGTCGACGAGGAAGAACTCGTATACGAGAGGTTCGGGGGGTTCGACGCCGTAGACCTCGCGGGCTATCTCGACGCCGCTCTCCCACGAACCCTCGGCGTGGTCCTTCCCGAAAGGCTCGAAACCGACGTTGAGGCTCCACCACTGCGCGGGCCACTCGAACCGCCACGGCAGTTTGCCTTCGCGGAAGGTTGCTGTCCCACGGTGCCCACATCCCTCTACCACGTACTTTCCGGCGAGTTGGGCGTCGTCACAGACGTAGTCGACGGTTTCGTCCTCGACGTTGACGCCGGTCGGTGTCGTCGTGATACGTCCGCATTCGGAGCAGATAGGCATGAACGGAACGTAGTCGTCGCCCGCAGTCCGTTGGTGTCGGGCTATGACCTCGCGCGAGGCTTCGAGGTTTTCGAGCGCGGCGCGAACGGCGTCGTCGAACTCTCCGTCGCGGTACATCTCGTCGTTCGAGACGAACTCGACAGGGACGTTGTGGCGTTCGGCGTCGTCGCGGAGGAAAGACGCGAAGTGCTCCGCCCAGGTGTCAGGCGCTCCGGCGACATCGGCGAATGGAGAAGGCACGTCGACATAGGGCTTGCCGAGATGGGCGCGGAGTTCGTCGCGTTCATCCTCGTCTAGTTCAACGACCTCGCCTTCGGGCGAGAGGACGGTGTCGGGCACGCGTCTCAGAGGGTCGCGGTCGTCGCTGGTGAAGACCTGTCGCGCGCCTTCGACGTCGTCACGGCGTTCGAGCGCACGCACGACGAACGCCCCGCGTAGCACCTCGTTGAAGTTTCCTATGTGCGGAACACCCGACGGTGACACGCCGCCTTTGACGACAGGGGTGCGGTCGTTCTCGGCGACACAGCGTGCCGCCTCGTCC
>JBKHFQ010000033.1:0-9433 GCA_046540135.1 Halobacteriales archaeon | reverse complement strand
TTGTACGTGCCGAGGCGCAAAAAGCCTGTCCTCGGTTGGACGTATCCGAAGCGCTTTTGACCGAGTGTTGGCAACAGTTCCCACACTAAACGAGCATATGTCCAAGATAGTTGCGAAGTTCGGCGGGACGAGCGTAGGCACGGGCGAGCGCATGAGGCGCGCCGCGGAGAGCATCGCGGAGGTCGTCGAAGACGGCGACGAGGTCTGCGTCGTCGTCTCTGCAATGGGAAAGACGACCGACATGCTCATAGAGGAGATGGAGAAGGTTGCCGACGACGGACCTCGCGACGAGGACGCCGACGAAATCGTCAGCATGGGCGAACGCACGTCGGTGCGTATGTTCAAGACCGCTCTTGAAGACCTCGGAGTCGACTCCTTCTTCGTCGAACCCGGTGACGAAGACTGGCCTGTCGTGACCGACGAGTCGGGCGAGGTGGACGAGAAGGAGACCCACCGACGCGTCCAGCGCCTCGGCGATCGTATGCAGGACGCAGTCCCCGTAGTCTGCGGCTTCTTGGGCGAGACGGAGGACGGCACGCTCACGACACTCGGACGTGGAGGGAGCGACACGACCGCGATGCTCCTTGGGAACCACCTCGGAGCCGACGAGGTGGTGATCGTGACCGATGTTGAGGGCATCATGACCGGGGACCCGTCGAACGTCGAACGCGCCAAGAGCGTCGACAGCATCTCCGTTGACGAGATGCAGGACCTTTCGATACGTGGCGCGGGCGTCGTCGCTCCGAGCGCTCTACGGTACAAGACCGACGAGATGACCGTCCGCGTCGTCCACCATGAACACGGCGATATCCGGGCGGAGGGAACGCTCATAGAGGGTGAAGGAACAAGCACACATCTCGTCGAGATGCGCGACGAACCCCTCGCCGCCGTTACGGTCGCCGGACGTTCTGTCATAGAGACCCCCAACCTTCTCTCGCGTCTCTCGACCGTCCTCGGCGAGAACGACATCAACATCTACGGACACTCGACGGGCAACGACTCGATGTCGTTCTTTGTGGACCAGAACAAGGGACGACACGCCGAGAAGCTCCTACACGACGAGATAGTTGAAGACGCCAAGTTTTCCAGCGTCTCCGTCCGCGAGGACGTGGCGATGATACTCGTCTCAGGCGGCGACTTTATCGACACGCCGGGTATCGTGTACCGTGTCGTCGAGCCTCTGTACGAGGAGGACATCAACATCATAGAGATAATTTCGAGCGTTACCAGCATCGTCGTCTTCGTCGACCGTGACGAACGGCAGGAGGCTTTCGAACTCATCGAGGGTGCGTTGAAGGCGTACGAGGACGAATAACAAACGTTACGGACCACGCTGAGCACACCGAAACATGGACTACACCGTGGCTCTCGAAGGCGCGTGGATAGTCGAGGATGTAGAAGACATAGAGGACGCCGTATCGGTCGCGGTGAGCGAAGCCGGGAAACGCCTCAACCCCGACAAGGACTACGTCGAGGTTGAGATAGGTCTGATGGACTGCCCCGCGTGCGGCGAGGCTTTCGACGCTGTATGCATGTTCGCCGGCACGGCGCTCGTCGGTCTCGTATTCGAAATAAACGTCTACAACGTCGAGACCGATGACCACGCCGCTAAGATAGCCAAACAGGAGGTTGGTGAGGCACTCACCGATACCCCTCTCGAAGTCGTCGATGTCTCCGAGAAAGAGGAGTAGAGCCGCCTTCGGTTTCGCCCTCCTCGCTCTGTTCTGCGTAGCCGTCGCGCCCGTTGCCGCGGACGACGCCCGTATTGTAGAGGTGTACCCCGATCCGTACGCCGATGGCGACGCAGGCGAGTACGTCGCGGTCGAGTTCGAGGGGACGGACACGTCCGGGTGGACCCTCGAAGACGACGACGCCGCGACGCCTCTCCCCAACCGGACCCTCGACGGCACGGTCTACTTCGCCGCGAACGGTGGCGCTCACGACCGCCGCGACTTCGCTCTCGGTCTAAGCCTCGCAAACTCAGGCGAGACCGTCGTTCTCCGGGACGCTTCCGACGATGTCATCGACCGTCTAAGTTACGGAGACGGGGAAAACATCGACCCGACGGAAGGAGAACTCGTCGTGCGCGACGGTGACGGCTTCGAGATACATCCGTTCGGTGCGACGGACCTCGAACCACTGCGTGCCAACGCCTCCTCCGTTGTTGCCTTCACCCTCCCCGACTCGCCCGGTGTCGTCTCCGACGCGTTTCGCGAAGCCGACAACCGCGTACTCGTGAGCGCCTACAGTTTCGGTAGCCGGCACCTTGCCGGCATTCTGGACGAAACCGAGGCAAACGTTGAGGTCCTCGTCGAAGGCTCGCCTCCGGGTGGATTTCCGGTTTCGACCGAACGGGCGCTCGAATCACTTGACGGTGCCCGACGGTACGTTGCAGACGGCGAAAAAAGCCGTTACACCTACTTCCACGCAAAGTACGCCGTCGCGGACGATACCGCCGTCGTCACGTCTGAGAACTTCGGGGATAGAAACTTCGCTCCCAACGCGACAGGGTCGCGCGGATGGGGTGTGGCTATCGAGAGCGAGGAGGCATCCGACTATCTCGCGCACGTCTTCCGCGAGGATACCGACTGGCGCGCCGTTTCGTCGTGGGAGAACGCGTCGGTCGACGCCCACGAACAGGACGAGAGCGACGCGGAGGTACGCACGGACTTCGAACCAGCACGCGAGAACCGCACGCGTCTGGAGGTTTTCGTCGCGCCCGACACAGGAGTCGAACCCGTCGTGTCGCTTATCGAGAGCGCCGACGACGAGGTTCTCGTACAGCAGGCGTACGTTCGGTCGTGGAACGGCGCGCTCGAATCCAACCCGTACGTCGATGCGTTACGGAACGTCTCCTCCCGCGGCGTCGATGTACGTGTCCTCCTCGACGCACGTTGGTACTACGAGGAGGAGAACGCGGAGGTTGCCGACGCACTCAACGCGTCAGGTATCGACGCGCGGCTTGCCGAACGTCCGACACATACCAAAGGCGTCGTTGTCGACAACGAGTCGGTTCTCGTGTCTAGCATAAACTGGAACGAGAACTCGCCGACCGACAACCGCGAGGTCGGCGTCGTTGTCCACGACGAGGAAGTCGCGTCGTACTTTGCAGACGTCTTCGAGAGCGACTGGACCGCGGACGGTGAATCCGCCGCCGCGGACAGCGGTTCCGGTTCGGGGACGGCACCCACCGACTACCTTCTCGAAGCCGTAATAATCGCCCTCGTGTCGGGAATCGCCGTCTGGCTCGTCACGCGCGAACTCTAGACAGTCTCGGCTTCTGCGCCCAGCCCGACGAGCGCATCCACGAAACCCGGGTACGAAACGTCGACGCTATCTGCCGTCTCGACCGTCGTTTCGCCCTCGGCGACGAGACCGGCGACCGCGAGAGCCATCACGACACGGTGGTCGTCGCGTCCGTCTACGCGCGTACCGACGAGTTCGGAGGCGTCGCCGTCGACGTACAACGCGTCGCGTTCTTCTTCGACGACGGCGCCCATCTTACCGAGTTCGGTCGCCATCGCTTCGAGACGGTCGGTCTCCTTGTAACGGACGTGTTCGGCGTCTACGATACGTGTCTCGCCGCCCGCTGTAGCGCCGAGCGCCGCGACCGTTGGCGTTAGGTCAGGGTTGTCGGAGGCGTCGAACTCCACGCCCCCGAGTTCGTCGGCGATACCCGTGACGCGTGCCACCCCCTTGTCGCGGTCCCAGTCGACCGTGACGAGACGGCCCTGAGCGCTTGGATACAGGTTCCCGACGCGCGCCTCGCCTGCGACCGCACCCGCCGCGAGAGGGTACGAGGCGCTCGAAAAGTCGCCGGGGACGCGGAACTCGTCCGCGTCGTAACGCTGACCACCGGGCACCTCGAAGCCGTTGTCCGTCTCCTGTACCTCAACCCCCATGTCGTCGAGGACTTCGAGCGTGATGTCGACGTACGGACGGCTCTTGAGTTCGCCTTCGACACGTACCGATGCTCCGTCCGTCAGGGGCGCGGCGAAGAGAAGAGACGAGATGAACTGGGACGAGACACTACCGTCTATGGTCGTCTCGCCGCCTTGGAGCGAATCGCCGACGACCAGCGGCGCGCGCCCGTTTCCGCGTGTCGACCGTGCTGTCGCGCCGAGTTCGCGCAGGGAAGAGAGCAGGGGACCGTTGGGACGCGAACGCAGACTTTCGTCGCCCGTAAGAACCGCAAGACCGTCGACGAGCGACGCTGAACCCGCGAAAAGACGCGTCGTCGTGCCGGAGTTCCCGCAGTCAAGGACGTCGTCCGGTGTCCGGGGCGCGCCGTCGACGCCATCGATAACGACCGTGCCGTCGTCTTCGTCAACCGACGCTCCGAGACCGCGCGCGCAACGTAAGCTCGCCTCAGTATCGGCACTCTTGAGAGGGTTTAGGACGCGCGTCCCGTCGCCAAGGGCGCCGGCGAGTATACCGCGGTGCGTGTAGCTTTTGCTCGGCGGCGCTTCGACGCTCCCCGACACGCGCGACTGAGAGACGACGAGTTCCATGGAAGGTCTACGCGCTCCGTCGCTTCAAACTGTCGGACCGTAACGCGTTTACCGTCGCGCCCGCCGTCTCGGTCATGACCACGCGTCTCTTGGTGACGGCGGACACCCATCTTGAAGTTGGCGACCTGCCCGACGCTCTCGTCGACGCTGTTGAGGAAGCCGACGCCGTCGTACACGCAGGCGACCTCGAAACCTACGCTGTCTTGAGGTGGTTCGATGACCGCGCTCCGCTGTATGCCGTACACGGAAACGCCGATTCCTCCGAGGTACGCGCCGCCTTGTCGCGCAGGACGACGTTCGAAGCCGACGGCGTACGCGTCTGTGTTGTACACGGACACCGTACCGCCGATGTCGCGTATGAGGCGGCGGAGACGGGAGCGCATCTCGTCGTCCGCGGTCACACTCACACGCCGTCGTACGCCGAACGCACCGTACCGACGCTAAACCCCGGAAGTCCGACACGACCGCGTGGCGCGCCCGCCTCATACGCGTGGCTAATCTGCGACGGCGGCGGCTTCGACGGACGCGTCGTCTCCGTTGACGGCGATACGCTCGTCAAGTTCGACGGACCGTAATGCGTTATGCTGGGGAAGAGTTATACGACGCGCGCCGTTTCGTCCGGTATGGAACCGGTTGATATCGTCGTGGTGGGGACGATACTCGGCGTGGGTGCCGTACTCGTCGCTCTCGGATGGAGATTCCTACGCGAGTACAAGAAAGCGGCGCGCGACGACTAAGCCGACTCTTCGTCCTCTTGCAGATTCATCTCGTCGAAGAAACGTTTCTTCACCGTCCCTGACACGAGCTCTATCATCTTTTCGTCGGTCTCCGCGAGCTCGGAGAAGACGCCAAGAGGGACCTGCGCCCCTGCCATATTGCGGTGTCCCCCTGCGCTACCCACGTCGGCAAAAGCGTCCCGCATCACGCGGTCAAGGTTAACGCGTGAGTCCTTCGACCGTGCGCTCGCCTCTATCTGTTCGCCTACGATACCGAAGACGAGTACTGTCGAAACGCCTTCGAGACGCATCAGGTAGTCCGCCGCCTGTGGAAGGGCGTCGCGCTCGTTGATGACACCGACGCCCGCGACGAGCGCCGACGCTCGCACCTCCCGTTCGAGTATCGCCTCACCTATCGTATCGAGCGTCTCCGGCGTGAACGCGGGTTCGGTCATACGCCGCAGGAGTTCGCTGTCGGCGTACCTGTGTAGGAACTTCGACGCCTCGTACTCCATCTCCGTCGTTCCACGGAGGTATTCGAGCGTCTCTGCGCGGATGGCGAAAAGCAACGCCGTCGCAACGTCGGTGTCGGGCGTAACGCCTAGTTCGCGCAGGTACTCGACGAGTATCGTCGTAGTCGCCCCGAACTCTTCGCGTATGTCGATGAAACGCGCATCGACGCCGTTTTCGGGCGGATGGTGGTCGATGATGAAGTCTATCGATGCGTCTTCCGGAACCGGGTTGTTCTCGCCCTTCACCGAGTGGTCGACGAAGCCGATTACGTCGTAGCTTTCGAGGTCGGCGCTTTCGAACTCGGTGAGACCGACTTCGAGAAGGTTTACGAAGGCGCGGTTCTGCTGGTGTGAGACCTCACCCCCGTACAGAACATCTATCTCCTCGACGCCCGCATGTGAAGCAACCGACCGCAGAGCGAGCGCGCTCGCTATGCAGTCGGGGTCAGGGTTGTCGTGGCATACGACAGCCATGCTCTCGGCGTCCTCCACGACCGAGACGAACTCTTCCGACCTTGACAACGTTTTTCCGGAAGCCATCGAAGGATTTCCTCGTTCCCTTCAACGTTCGACATCGTTCTCCTTAACCGTAACGACTACCGGCGGCGACCGTCAGGCACAAGAGGTTTGGGGCGAAAAAACCATCGATGACAAAGGGTGCGGAAGCCGAGAAGGCTTTGAGCGCGTCGTAGCCGAACTCGCCGAGATGGTCGTAGAGGGCGAGATAGAGCGCGACGAGGTCGAGAAGGTCAAGAACCGCGTCTGCGGTAAGCACTCGTCGCCGCGCGTCCCTAAGAACTCGGATATACTCGACGCCGTACCCGACGAGCACCGCGACCGCGCCGAACGCGTCCTGCGCACGACGCCCGTCCGCACCGCCAGCGGCGTCACACCCGTCGCCGTCATGACTTCACCCGAACCCTGCCCGCACGGACGTTGCGTCTTCTGCCCCGGAGGTCCCGAGTCGGAGTTCGAAGCGCCGATGTCGTATACGGGGAACGAACCCGCATCGATGCGCGGCGAGCACAACGAGTACCATCCGTACGACCAGGTGACACAGCGCCTCTCCGACCTGCGCGAGACGGGACATCTCGTCGACAAGGTCGAGCTCATACTCATGGGCGGGACGATGACGGCGCGTTCCGCCGACTACCAGGAGTGGTTCGTCAAACGCGCGCTACAGGCTATGAACGAGTTCGGCGACGACCGTTACGCGCCGTCGAACACCGAACCCGGCGACTGGACGCCTTTCGAGAACGTCGAAGCGGAGAACGAGGACGGCGACGTGCGCAACATAGGCACGACGTTCGAGACAAAACCCGACTGGTGCGGCAAACCGCAGGTCGACCGTATGCTACGTCTCGGCGGCACCAAGGTCGAGATGGGCGTACAGACGACTGACGATGCGACTTTACGCGCAACGGGGCGCGGACACGGCGACGAGGAGACCCGCGAGGCGAACCGCCGGTTGCACGACGCGGGGTTCAAGGTCGGCTTCCATATGATGCCGGGAATGCCCGGACGAACGCCGGAGGACGATGTCGCCGACGCCCACGAAATCTTCGACAACCCTGCATACCGCCCCGACTACCTCAAGATATACCCGACGCTCGTTGTTCGTGGAACGCCTCTCTACGCGCAGTGGAAACGTGGCGACTTCGAACCCCTCTCGAACGAGGAGGCGACCGAGGTCGTCGCGCGAGCGAAGGAGCGGGTACCGGAGTACACGCGTATCTCGCGCGTACAGCGAGACATCCCTGCGACCGAGATAGAGGCGGGCGTTACGAAGTCGAACCTGCGTCAGCTCGCTCGTCAGCGCCTTGATGAGCGCGGCGGCGAATGCGACTGCATACGTTGCCGCGAGGTCGGTATGCACGACGAGAAGCCCGACGATGTACACCTCGAAGCGCGCGAGTACGACTGCGCGGGCGGACGCGAAACCTTCCTGCAGTACGTCGGCGAGGGAGACGAACGCGACGACCTACTCGTCGGATTCCTCCGCCTCCGTTACCCCGGCGAGGTCGTACGCGACGAACTTGACTCCGCGGCTGTTGTACGCGAGCTACACGTCTACGGCAGGCAGGCGGGAATCGGCGACGAATCCGTTGAGGGCGTCCAGCACCGTGGCTATGGCGAACGTCTCATGGAGCGTGCCGAGGAACGTGCCCGCGACGCCGGATTCTCGCGTCTCGCCGTCATCAGCGGCATCGGGGTGCGCGGCTACTACCGGTCGTTGGGGTACGAGCGCGACGGTCCGTACATGGTGAAGGGTCTGTAGCGGGTAGCGTAGGCTATATGGACCGTAGGCGCGTACGCCTCGCCGGATGGACGACAGGACGCGCGCCTACGTCCGCGGACGTTTCGGCGACTACTACCGCGGGAGCATCACGCCGCCCTCCTTCGGCGACAGCGGTAGCGTCGTCGAGCCGCGCGCACCCGACGACCGCGAGTGGGCGTTCGTCTCGTTCGGCGGCGGGATGGTGCGCCACAAGTCGCTTCTTGACCTCGGAAGCCTCAACGCTTGGCTCGCCGACACAAAGCCGCAACACGTCTACTACTCGTCGGCGCGGTACGAACGCCCGGAGGCGTCGGCTATGTCCGACAAGGGGTGGAAGGGCGCAGACCTAATCTTCGACCTTGACGCGGACCATCTGCGCGATGCGTCGCCTGACGACACCTACGCCGAGATGCTTGCGAAATGTAAGGACGCCCTCCTCAACCTGCTATCGTTCGTCGAAGGCGACCTCGGCTTCCAAGACACGCTTGTTGTCTTCTCCGGCGGACGCGGATACCACATACACGTCTACGACGACCGCGTTCAGTCCCTCGGAAGCGACGCGCGCCGCGAAATCGTCGACTACGTCAAAGGCACGGGATTCCGCGCCGAGTACGCGTTCTCTTCGGAGACCGCGGCGGGCGACTACGGGCGCGAGACGCCGACCACGCTCAGCCGTCTCCGCGGCGGTGCTTGGAGTGACCGCATACGCGACTGGCTCGTCGGGTACGCCGAAGAGGTCGCGGCGATGGACGACGACGAAGCCGTCGCGCACCTGCGCGGCTACGACAACGTCGGCAAAAAGAAGGCGAACAAGCTACTCGAAGTCTTCCGCGACCGTCGCGACGAGATAGCTTCGGGTAACCTCGACGTTGCACGCGGCGCGCGCGGCTTCTGGGAGACGCTCCTCCGGCGCGCCGTCGATGAGACGAGCGCCGAAACCGACGAACCCGTGACGACCGACACGCGCCGTCTCATCCGTCTACCGGGTTCGTTACACGGCGGCACGGGGTTGCGCGTCGCCCCTCTCGAACGCGACGAACTCGACGGCTTCGAACCTCTACGCGACGCAGTCGTCTTCTCCGACCGCGAACAGACGGTCGTGGCGGACGAAGCCGTCGAGTTTGAGGTCGGAGGAAGAAGATTTAAGACCGAGGCGGGCGAGGTTTCTCTCCCGGAGTACGCCGCCGTCTTCGGCATGTTACGCGGCGATCTACGGCTAAGGTGAGCGACACAGATGGACTTAGAAGACCTACGCGCGGCACAGGCGGACGAACGCCGGTCGGAGAAGCTTCAGGAGCTATCCGACTCGTTCTACGAGGACGCCGCCGACTACATCGAGAGCCTCCGCGAGGAGCGCGACGCTTACGACGACCCGTATTCGGACGAGGCGCAACGTCTAAACGACGAACTCAACAG